>CAZSSR010000072.1:0-7230 GCA_964609605.1 uncultured Bacillaceae bacterium
TGGTAATTTAAAGAAATTTCTTCCTCTTTATAGTCAGTTTCATTATCTGCTTTAACTAATATAAACAACCCTAGATTTAGTACTACTAAGAATGTAAGGATTAATGTGCCCATTCTATAGATGTATTTTTTCAACTTATATTTCCTCCTGTTTCTAAATAACTAATATACTTCTTTTATAAATAATTCTTTTTCTTTTACTAAATCTATTACAATATTCCCACTTTTAATTATAGGTCTAGTTGGATTCTTTTCATTTAAATAAATTACATATCCATCCTTGTCATTATTTAATAATACTCTAGTTCCTATAGCAAAATCTGTTATTTTTTTTATAAAAACATTAACGATTTCTTGGTCTAATTTATTATTTCCTTCATTAATTAAATGATCTATTGCCTGAAAAAATGAATACTCCGTTCTATAAGTCCTTCTTGATATTAATGCGTGAAACATATCTGTAATCGCAATAATCTTTGCATATATATTTATTTGATTACCTCTTAAATTTAATGGATATCCATCTCCATCTTCTCTTTCATGATGTTGAAGTACTCCTAATAATGAAGATTCATTTATCCCCTTTACATCTTTTAATATTTGATAGCCATATAAAGTATGTCTTTTAATCTCATTGTATTCGTCTGGTTTAAGATTTCCCTTTTTAAAAACAACGTGGCTTGAAATACGACTCATTCCTATATCATGCAAAGCACCTGATAATGCGATTTGCATTCTTTCACCGTAATCTAAACCCCTCCATACAGCAATTGCGTAAGATAATAACCCTACTGATAATGCATGATTACTATCATATTTATTAAAATTTGATGAAGTAAATTTTAGCTCGAATAGATATTGTAGTTGAATATATTCTTCATTTAACAAAGGTTGCAATGCTTTTCTTAAATCCAATATAGGTATTTGGCCATTACCTTGCGCTAATACAAATATTCTATCTAATGTTTTTAATGATTCATTAAATTTCTTTTTAAAATCTTCTATTTTATCATTTATTTGTTCATCTTCTTTAATATTACTAATTATAACATTTTCATTAATTTCTTCTATGTCTATCTGTTTTACTCCAAACGCTTCTAATATTTCAACATCTGTAATTTTTAAATTAGTATTTTTTTTAAAAATTACTCCACCTAATTCGCTTATTACATCTTCCGCTAATTTAACCTCTTTATTAATATCCTTTATTGGTAAAATCATATAAATTCCCCTTAAGGTTACTTTATTCTTCATCCTCGTCCGATTCAATTTTTGTAACTGATGTAACTGTATTATCTGCTTTTACATTTATTAATTTAACTCCTTGCG
The DNA here is from genome assembly GCA_964609605.1 of uncultured Bacillaceae bacterium. Classification (GTDB taxonomy): domain Bacteria; phylum Bacillota; class Bacilli; order Tepidibacillales; family Tepidibacillaceae; genus CAZSSR01. The sequence continues at coordinate 1,329 of CAZSSR010000072.1, forward strand.
TATATCTACCCATTGAAGAAATATTATTCATTCCCATTCTTATTACCATGCCCCTTGTAGTAACTAACATTATATCAATATCATCTGATACAACCTTTATTCCAACAATATTCCCATTCTTATTAGTAACATTTAATGTTTTTACTCCTTTACCTCCTCTTGTTTGAGGACGATACTCTGAAGCTGGAGTTTTCTTACCGTATCCTTTCGAAGTAACAACCAATACTGATTTGTCATCATCGATAATATCCATACCAACTACCAAATCATCTTTACGCAAACTTATTCCTTTTACTCCCATTGTACATCTTCCCATAACCCTAACATCTTTTTCATTAAACCTTATCGATTGACCATACATCGTTCCTAATATAATATCCTGTTTACCATCAGTTAACTTAACACCAATTAATTCATCACTATTTCTAAGACTTATTGCATTTATACCACCTTTTCTAATATTATCATAATCTGATAATAATGATTTTTTAACTAATCCATGAGCGGTTACAAAAAACAAATAATCATCAGAATCATAGTCCTTAACTTGAAAAACTGCATTAACTATTTCCCCTTTTTCTATTTGAATAAGATTAATAATAGGAGTTCCCTTTGCAGTCCTTCCATATTCAGGTATTTCATATGCTTTTAATCTATATACTTTCCCCTTGTTAGTAAAAAACATTATATATTTATGCGAATTCGTAATGAAAAAATGTTGTACAAAATCATCTTCCTTTGTACCCATTCCTGTTACGCCTTTTCCGCCTCTTTTTTGACTTTTGTAAGTCGAAATATCTAGTCGTTTTATATAACCTTGATTAGTTAACATTACAACTACTTCTTCTTCGGGAATTAAATCTTCTGTTAATAGCTCACTGTCATCTATTGTAAGTTGTGTTCTTCTATCATCGTTATATTTGTTTTTAATTTCTTCTAATTCCTCACTAATTATCGCTAATATCTTTTGTTCATCAGCTAAGATGGCTATTAATTCCCTTATCTTTAATATTAATTCATTATATTCATTTTCTATTTTTTCTCTTTCTAGTCCAGTTAATCTATGTAACCTCATATCAAGAATAGCTTGTGCTTGAATTTCTGTTAAACTAAATTGCTCTACCAAACCTTTTTTTGCTTCATCAGAATTATTTGATGAACGAATTAAAGCAATTACAGCATCTAAATTATCTAGAGCAATTTTTAACCCTTCTAAAATGTGCGCCTTTTCCTCTGCTTTTTTTAAATCAAATTCCGTTCTTCTTCTAATAACTATTTTTTGATGCTTTAAATAATATGTTAGCATTTCTTTTAAATTAAGAACCTTAGGTTGATTATCTACTAAGGCTAACATATTTATTCCAAAGGAAGTTTGCATAGATGTTTGTTTATATAAATTATTTAATATTACATTCGCATTAACATCACGACGTAATTCAATAACAATTCTCATACCATTACGATCTGATTCATCACGTAAATCGGTTATGCCATCAATTTTTTTATCCCTTACTAATTCTGCTATTTTTTCAATTAATCTAGCTTTATTTACTTGATAGGGTATTTCATAAACGATAATCCTATTTTTACCATTATTAAATTCTTCTATCTCAGCTTTAGCTCGCATTTTAACAGAACCTCTACCTGTTTTATATGCGCTTTTAATTCCTTCCGTTCCAAGAATTAGTCCTCCTGTTGGAAAATCAGGTCCTTTAATTATTTTTATTAATTCTTCTATTTCTACTTCAGGATTTTCAATAACCTTTAAAACACCATCTATTACTTCACCTAGATGATGAGGAGGAATATTTGTAGCCATACCCACTGCAATCCCTGAAGAACCATTTACTAATAAATTCGGAAACCTTGCTGGCATAACCAACGGTTCTCTTTCAGATGCATCATAATTATCTCCAAAATCAATTGTATCTTTATTAATATCTCTTAATAACTCATTGGATATCTTTGACATTCGAGCCTCAGTATAACGCATTGCAGCAGCTGAGTCTCCATCTATTGAACCAAAGTTACCATGCCCATCTACTAACATATAGCGATAAGAGAAATCTTGCGCCATTCTTACCATTGTTTCATATACCGCTGTATCTCCATGTGGATGATATTTACCTATAACATCCCCAACTATTCTTGCAGATTTTTTATGAGGTTTATCAGCTGTCATACCTAATTGATTCATCGAATATAATATTCTTCGATGAACTGGTTTCAACCCATCCCTTACATCAGGAAGTGCTCTACTGACAATAACACTCATAGCATAATCTATAAAAGAATTTTTCATTTCTTTACTAATATTTATCTCTTTAACTCTTGGGTTATTTGATTCAAGCATGTTTTACCTCCATCTATCTCTGATCATATATCTAAATTACGTACATATTGACCATACTCTATTATAAATTCTCTACGTGGTTCAACCTTGTCACCCATTAATGTTTGAAAAACTGAATCTGCATCTGATGCATCTTGTAAACTAACTTGTAATAATGTTCTGCTTTCAGGATCCATCGTCGTTTCCCACAACTGAGTTGGATTCATCTCTCCTAAACCTTTATATCGTTGTAGTGAAGGTTCTGGTCGATTGCCTAATTCTTTTTTAATTTTTTCTAGCTCTTTCTCGTTGTAAGCATAGCGAATAATTTTCCCTTGTTGTATCTTATATAAAGGTGGTTGTGCTATATAGATATAACCACTATCAATTAATCCTTTCATATATCTAAAAAAGAAAGTTAACAATAACGTCCGTATATGTGATCCATCCACGTCAGCATCTGTCATGATAATGATTTTATTATATCTAGCTTTTGTAATATCAAAATCTTCACCAATTCCAGTACCTAAAGCAGTAATAATCGCTCTAATCTCTAAATTAGCAAATATTTTATCTAATCTAGCTTTTTCTACATTAATTATTTTTCCTCTTAATGGAAGTATTGCTTGAAAATTTCTATCTCTTCCTTGTTTGGCTGACCCACCTGCAGAGTCACCCTCCACTATATAAATTTCACTAATAGAGGCATCCTTTGATGAACAGTCTGCTAATTTACCAGGTAAAGAACTTACTTCTAGTGCATTTTTTCTTCTAGTAAGCTCCCTCGCTTTTCTTGCAGCGAGACGTGCTCTTGCCGCTAATACAGATTTCTCAATAATTTTCTTTAATTCATTTGGGTTTTCAGCTAAAAATGTTGCAAATTTATCTGCAAATATTGATTCCACTATTCCTCTTATTTCACTATTTCCTAGTTTTGTTTTCGTTTGTCCTTCGAATTGGGGATTAGGTACTTTTACACTAACTACAGCTGTGAGTCCTTCCCTTGTATCATCCCCAGATAAATTAGCATCTTGATCTTTTAATACATTGTTTTTTCTTGCATATTCATTTAATATCCTTGTTAAGGCGCTTTTAAAGCCTACTTCATGTGTTCCTCCATCGTGGGTATTAATATTATTTGCAAATGATAATATATTACTAGAATATCCATCATTATATTGTAATGCAATTTCTACAACTACATCATCTTTTAACCCTTCTATATATAATGGTTCTTTATGCACTGTTTCACGATTTTTATTTAAAAATTCTACAAATGATTTTATTCCACCTTCATATACAAAATCTTCTTTCTTCTTTTCTTCTCTTACATCACTTAAATTAATCTTTAACCCTTTATTTAAAAAAGCTAATTCTCTTAATCGATTTTTCAAAGTATCATAAGAAAATTCTATTGTTTCCTGAAATATTTCCTCATCTGGTCTAAATGATATTGTTGTTCCTCTCTCTTTAGTTTCACCAATTACTTTTAAATCATATAAAGGAACACCACGCGAATATTCTTGTTTGTAAATTTTGCCATCTACTTTAATAATTACCTCTAACCACTCTGATAGAGCATTAACTACTGACATTCCAACTCCATGTAATCCACCTGAAACTTTATAACTACCACCACCAAATTTTCCACCTGCATGCAATACAGTAAGGGCTACCTCAACTGCGGGCCGACCCATTTTTGCATGAATGCCCACCGGAATACCTCTACCATTATCCTCTACCCTAACAATATTGTTAGGTAGTATTGATACACATATATAATCACATTTTCCCTCTAACGCTTCATCAATACTATTATCAACAATTTCCCAAACCAAATGATGTAATCCTTTTTCACTAGTAGAACCTATATACATACTAGGTCTTTTCCTAACAGCTTCAAGACCTTCTAAAACTTGAATCTGATTTTCATCATAAATATTTTCTTTTATTACCATCTAAACACCTTCCATTTCCTTAGAATGCCACAAATATTTTATACTTCGATAAATTTAAAACATGTTTATTCATTAGCCCTTTTGTTTAAAGTACCCGTACAAATAGGAGAATAGTATACCTTCTCTTTTGTAAGAATAATTGATCTTATTTCATTATTTATTCTCTCTAATTGAAATGATTTTTCTAAATTTACTAAATAAGAACTATTTTTCTTTATATTAACATCATTTGCATCTATTATTGAAATTATATCTTGAATCCTCAATACTTTATCACCACCAATATAAATATACAAATAAAACACCTCATTTTCTATATATTTTTCCATTTTCTACATTATAGACTGATGATTTTTGTATCGTTTTAATATCTATATTTATAATGCTTGTCGTAGTAATCATCGTTTGAACTTTTTTTTCAATCGTATTAATTAGATGTGTCTGACGAAAATGATCTAATTCCGATAAAACATCATCTAATAAAAGAATTGGATATTCCCCTATTATTTCATTAATTAATTCAACCTCAGCTAATTTTAATGATAAAGCTGCTGAACGCTGTTGTCCTTGAGAACCATATACTTGTAAATTAACCATATTTATATAAAAGTCCAAATCATCTCTGTGTGGACCAATTAATGTCATACCTCTTAATTTCTCTTGTTTAGTATTTTTTTTTAAATGATTAAAATATTGTTCAATTATTTCAGATTCTGACATAGAATTTTTATCAATCAGAACGGTTGACTTATATTCTATTTTTATCATTTCTTTTTTATTAGAAATTTTATAATGAATTTCTTCAACCCATCTTTCTAACTGTTTTATAAAATCTAATCTTTTTAATATTATTTTCGCACCATGTTTAATTAATTGAATATTCCAAACCTCTAATAATTGTTCTTTATTCTTTGTTTCACTATTAAAATCCTTCAATAAATTATTTCTTTGAAAAATTATTTTTTGATATTTTGATAGGTGATATAAATATGTTGGATTAATTTGACCAATTTCAATATCTAAAAATCTTCTGCGAAAATGCGGACTACCCTTAATTAAATTTAAGTCTTCTGGCGAAAATATTACAATATTTAAATTACCTATATATTCACTTATTTTTCTTTTTTCTAAATTATTAACCTTTACTTTTTTCCCTTTTTGGTTTAGCAGTATTTCTAATCTTTTATCACCTATTTCATTTTTTATAGTTCCTTTAACTAAAGAGAAAGAATTGCCCCACTTAATCAATTCTTTCTCTTTAGAAGTCCTATGCGATTTAGCTAATGCTAAAAAATATAGTGCTTCTACAATATTTGTTTTTCCTTGAGCATTATTTCCTAAAAATATATTAATTTTATTTTCTAATAATAATTCTAAATCAATATAATTTCTAAAATTTTTTAATTGTAGATAATTAATATACATAGCTTTTCCTCTATTTTTTAATTTGAAATTGATTATATCCTTCTATCTCAATTATATCATTTATATATAATTTTTTACCACGTCTATTTTCTTTAATATTATTTATAATAATTTTATTTTTTAATAAAAAAACTTTTGCTTCTCCCCCTGATTGTATTAAACTTTCCATCTTTAAAAGTTTTCCCAA
>CAZSSR010000073.1:0-7171 GCA_964609605.1 uncultured Bacillaceae bacterium
TGATAACCATAATAGGTGTTTTACGATAACGATAAAATACATAGAATGTCATTAATAAGACAACTAGAGAGCTTACCAAGAAACCTGTGGTTGGTGTAGCCTTAATCAGTCCCATAGTAAAGGAACCTACTACTACACCAATGGAAAAGCAAGCATAAAATATCCCGAAAGCCTTACCTTGGTTAATTTTTGGTACCCATTTAATTATAATTGTTGTCATCGAAGGGAACATCAATGCAAAACCAAGTCCAAAAATCCCCATTGAAATAAAAATAGGTATTATACTATTGAAAATTGCTAATAAAAATAAGGATAATGAAACTATAGCCATACCTGAAAGCAATATTTTTTGTTGATCGAATTTATCATATATTCTATTGGTAGGTAATAAAAACACCCATATAGCAACGATTCCAAAGGTACTAATCATCATACCACCTAAAGCACCATTGGAAGATAACTCTGCTGCTCTTAGCGGCAATAAAGTTGTTACTACTCCTAGACTAAAAAATAAAGAAAAAGAACCCCAATATGTATTAGTTAAAGGTACTGATTTCATTAAGGACTTGAATTCTCCCTTTAATAAACTGCCTTCTTTATTTTTAATTATTTTCTTAGGTGAGGGTATAAAGAATAAAACTAAAAAAGCACTTACAAACATTAAAATAGATATAGAATAAAAAACCGAATTATAACCAAACTTAGAACTCATAATGCCACCAAAAGACGGTCCGATAATTGCAGCAAATCCAACGATTGCTCCAGTATGTGCCATGGTTCTTCCATACTTTCCTTCTTTTGCGGCAAGCGCCATTAAAGCAAAGGCACTGGGAGCTAATAATCCTGATCCTAAGCCATGGATTAATCTTACTAATATAAATTGAGCAGGAGTAGTTACTAGAGTGTATAACAATAAATTAACTGATGTAATTAACATACCTGCAGCCAGTATCCATTTAGCACCAAGGCGGTCAATCCCTATTCCTCCAAACATGTTACCAAACATATTTGTAAATGAATACATTCCTACCGCTAACCCTACCATAAGAGCAGAAGCTCCAAGACTCACAGCCATAGGCGAGATAATAGGAAGCTGAGCAAACAAATCTAAGAATGATACTGTTACAAATAAAAGTAATAAAAATTTAATTTTAAGCCCTCCCTATTGAATAAAAAATATTAAACTCTAATTATTTTTATTTAAGGCAAAAAAAATAAATGAATTGGTCCATTTATGTATATTATACTAGTAATTTTTATATGTCAACAAAAATGAACCAATTCATTTATTATTATTTAGTAAAATTTAATATATTGATCTCTTTCCCAAGGATGTACATGTTCTCTAAACATATTGCATTCTATGGTTTTAGCTTCTATGAAATTATTAAGAATATGTTCTCCTAAAGAAGACGTTATTACATCATTTTTTACTAATTCTTTCAAAGCTTCTTCCAAATTCTCTGGTAATTTGCTTATTTTAAACTCTGCTAATTCTTCTTCAGTCATAACATAGATATTACGTTCCACTGAAGGGACTAAGTCATATTTGTTTTTTATTCCGTCTAACCCTGCCTTTAATAATACAGTTAATGCTAAGTATGGATTAGCGGATGGGTCAGGGTGTCTCACTTCAATTCTAGTACTTAATCCCCTTGCAGATGGTACTCGAACTAATGGACTTCTGTTTTTAGGTGACCACGCAACATACACAGGTGCTTCATAACCTGGAACAAGCCTTTTATATGAATTGACTGTTGGATTCGTAATTGCTACTAGTGAACGTGCCTGTTTTAATATTCCTGCTGTGAAATATTTTGCTGTTTGAGATAATCCTAATGAATCATTAGAATCATAAAATGTGTTTATATCATTCTTAAATAATGATAAGTGAAGATGCATACCTGAACCGTTCATGCCGAAAAGAGGTTTTGGCATAAATGTAGCATGCAAGCCATGTTTTCTAGCAATTGTTTTTACAACTAATTTAAATGTTTGGATATTATCAGCAGTTTCTAGTGCATCAGCGTATTTAAAATCTATTTCATGCTGACCTGGAGCAGCTTCGTGATGAGATGCTTCTACTTCATATCCCATATTATCTAATGTTAGGACAATATCACGACGACAATTTTCACCTAAGTCAATTGGAGCTAAATCAAAATAATCACCATGGTCATTTAAATTAAGTGTAGGCTCGCCGTTTTCATCTGTTTTAAAAAGGAAAAATTCTGGTTCAGGACCAACATTCAATGTAGTAAATCCCATTTTTTCCGCTTCTTTAAGTTGTTTTTTCAGTATACCCCTTGGATCACCAAGAAATGGTGTACCATCTGGCATATATATATCACATATTAAACGTGCTACTTTTCCACCACAGTTTACTTCCCAAGGAAAGATGACCCATGTATTTAAATCAGGGTATAAGTACATATCTGATTCTTCAATTCTTACAAAGCCTTCAATTGATGAACCATCAAACATAATTTTATTATCTAATGCTTTTTCTAACTGACTATAAGGTATTTCAACATTTTTAATTGTACCTAATAAGTCTGTAAACATTAAACGAATAAAACGTACATTTTCTTCTTTAACAATTTTTAAAATATCATTTCTATTAAATTTTTCCATAACTAATTCTCCTCTTTTGATTTTTATTATATTAGATAGATTTTATAATGTTTTTTTCAAACATATATTTAACTGAGGTTAAAACCGCCCATTTAACGTGCTGATACGTTAGACCTCCTTGAATATATGCAATATATGGTTCTACAATTGGTGCGTCGCCTGAAAGCTCTAAAGTTGCTCCTTGAACAAAAACTCCTGCAGCCATTATTATTTTATTTTGATAACCAGGTATCATTGAAGGTTCGGGAGTAACATGTGAATCGATAGGCGATCCTTTTTGTATTCCTTTAAGAAATGCTATAAGTGCTTCTTGATTATTAAATTTAATTGCTAGTATTAAGTCATTTTGCGAGTCAGACCATTCTGGATTTGTTTCATATCCTAAACTATTAAACAGAGCTGCGGTAAACATCATTCCACGTAATGCTTCACCAACAAAATGAGGAGCTAAAAAAAATCCTTGATAAAAGTCCCTCAAATTACCATATGTTGCACCTACTTCTCTGCCAATGCCTGGTGCCGTTAAACGATAAGATATTTGTTCTATATACTTCTTTTTACCAACAAGATAGCCTCCTGACTTTGCTAAACCGCCTCCCGGGTTTTTTATAAGTGAACCGACAATAACATCTGCACCCACTTCTGTAGGTTCTTTAAACTCTGTAAATTCCCCATAACAATTATCAACAAATATAATTATATCCGATTTTAATTTTCTAATATAGAGTATCATTTCTTTTATATCTTCTATACTAAATGATGACCTCCAAGAATAACCTTTGGATCTTTGGATAGCGATAACTTTAGTTTTTGTTGAAATTTTATCTGGTAATACATTAAAATCAACTTGTCCATTTGCCTTAAGAGGAACATAATTATAGCTAATTCCCCATTCTTTCAATGACCCCATTCCAGTACCCCGAATACCGATAACTTCCTCTAGAGTATCATATGGTTTGCCAGTAATATATAATAACTCATCTCCAGGCCGTAGAAGGCCAAATAAGCCGATTGATAATGCATGGGTACCTGATACTATATGGGGACGGACTAAGCCTGATTCTGCCCCAAATACTGATGCATATACATTATCTAAAGTTTCTCTACCTATATCGTTATATCCATATCCAGTAGATGAATGTAAATGAAAGTCGGATACTTTAAATTTATTAAATGAATGTAATACCTTACCTTGATTGAATTCTACTATTTTATCGATATCTTTTGACTTTTTCGATATATTTAGTTCAATCTGTTCAATAAGATTTATAAAATTTTTGCTAAAATTAAAAAAACTATACATTTTACAGCCCCATCTACTTATCATTTAAATTTAATTTTAATTTTGATATCTTAATATTTCTTTATTAAGATAATCTTTATCTAACAATACATCAATCTGCCAATATTGATCTACTTCATCCCATTTTATTTCATTTATTAACTCACTATTATTACGAATATAAGACAATAGATCTCCTCTATCTGAAGGAATTCTAAAATTATATTTTACCCAGTTTTCTGAAATTTTACAAGCTATTAAATCCAATAGCCTTTGCTTATCATTCTTATCATAAGCAGATATAAAGATATGATCATCAACATTATCAATTATAAAATCTGAAATTAAATCTTTTTTATTATAAATTGTTATTCTAGGTATGTTAATTGCATCAATTTCGTGTAATAATTTTTCTACAATATTAATGTGATTCTCTCTATTTGGATGACTAGAATCAACAATGTGTAATAATAAATCTGCTTCTGCAACCTCTTGGAATGTTGATTTAAATGCTGCAATTAAATCATGTGGTAGGTCCTGTATAAATCCAACTGTATCAGTTAATATTATGTCTTTTTTATTTTTTATTTTAAGTTTTTTTGAAGTAGGATCTAAAGTGGCAAATAATTTATCCTCAGATAACACATTAGAATCGGTTAATTGATTTAATATTGTTGACTTACCTGCATTCGTATATCCAACTAAAGCAATTCGGTAGATGTTATTTTTTTCTCTTCTTTTTCTGTATAATTTTCTTTGAATATTGATTTCAGTTAATTTTGCTTTTAAATAAGTTATTCTTCTCTTTATATGCCTTCTATCAGTTTCTAGTTTTGTTTCACCAGGTCCTCTAGTACCTATTCCTCCTGCTAATCTAGACAAACTGATACCTTTGCCTGTAAGTCTTGGTAACATATAACTTAATTGAGCTAATTCTACTTGAATTTTACCCTCTTTTGAATTTGCCCTACTAGCAAAAATATCTAATATTAGTTGTGTTCGATCAATAACCTTACACTTAACCTTGTTTTCAATATTTCTAACCTGTGAAGGTGATAGCTCACAATTAAAAATTAAAATATCTGTTTTTAATTCCTCAACAAGATTGGTAATTTCCTCTAGCTTTCCTTTCCCAATATACCAAGATGAATCAATATTATTTCTATTTTGAGTAATAACCATTTGAATCTCGGCATTTACTGTTTCAGCTAGATTTTTTAATTCATCAATTGAATATTCGTTTTCATCTATTTGATTATTAGTATTAACACTAATTAATATTACTTTTTCTTTATTCAAAATTATTTTATTCCTTTCAGATATCTTTTTTTATAAATTAATAAAAAGCATTCTTCAATTAAAGAACGCTTTTTATTAATTATATATTATATATTCTATAATATTATTACCTATTTAGATATTTTTTCTTCTTTTAGATCGGAATTTAAATTAATATTTTTTGCAGGAACAAATGTTGATATAGCATGCTTATAAACCATTTGTTGCTTTCCTTCGGATTCCAATATTATTATGTAATTGTCAAATCCTTTTATTAATCCCCTTAATTGAAAGCCATTTGTCAAAAAAATCGTTACTGGTAAGTTATCCTTTCTTGCTAAATTCAAAAAAGTATCTTGTATATTTACTCCTTGTTTCATCTTTCTCTACCCCCTATTTACATAAACAAAACACATTATTAACATATTTCTTCAAATATTATAATATTCCTGCAACTAAATGACAAATTGTTTCTAATATCTTTTTATTGTTATTTTCATAATATTCAGTCGTATCGAACCAATGGATATCTGGAATTTGATTAAACCAGCTTAATTGTCTTTTTGCATATCTTCTAGAATTTTGCTTAATTATCTCTATGGCGTAATCTAAAGAAATCTCCCCCCTTATATATTTAATAATTTCCTTATATCCAATACCTTGCATTGAATTATGTTTTTCATCATATCCTAATTCTAATAAATTATTCACTTCATTGACAAGTCCTTGATTTATCATTATATCTACGCGTTTATTAATACGTTCATATAATTTAGCTCTATTCATTGTTAAACCAATCATTAATAAATCATAGGGTGATTCTTCTTCTTGCTCGTTCAATATTTGACTTAATGATTTACCTGATAAATGATGAACCTCTAATGCTCTAACAATGCGTTTAGTGTCATTAATGTGCAATCTATTTGCCGTTATTGGATCGATTTCAATTAATTTATTATATAAAAGTTCACTGTTTGTATTATATAACATTTCACGATATTCTTCATCTCTTCCAAAAGAAGGAAGATTATATTTATTAGTAACAGATTTAATGTAAAGACCAGTGCCACCAGTAATTATCGGAAGTTTATTCTTTTTATTAATTTCTATAATTTTCCTCTGGGCTACTTCTTGAAATTCAGCAACTGAATAATTATAATCTGGCAAATGGATGTCAATTAGATGATGTGTAATTCCATTCATATCATCAGGTTTTATCTTAGCCGTGCCTATATTCAAGCCTTTATATACTTGCATGGAATCTCCTGAAATAATTTCTCCATTAAATTTGGTAGCAAGCTTAATACTTATTTCTGTTTTACCGACAGCAGTGGGACCTGCAATAACAATTAATTTGTCTTTCATATTAATTATCCCCAATTGATATTATGCCATATGTAGTTGATGATGATCGTATAATTTTATCAAAGCCTAATCTTTCAAATTCTCTACTTTTTGAAGTTTCCTTTAAAATCACTTTACGTTTAGCTATTCTCTTTGCTTCTAGTATACTATCATCTATAAGATGATTTTGATTAGCAATTGACCGTAAAGGATTTATCGGTGTGGATTTATTAACTCCTATCCGAAACATCGGGTCAAAAAAAACAATATCAAAACTATTATCAGCAAATAATTTTAATGCATCTATATGATTCTCATTAACAACTTTAATTCTTCTCATAGCCTCAGTTAGGTCATTATCTTTATAAAAACTATTATGTAGACCATCAGCGACTATTGCTGCTAATAATTTTTCACTTTCCAGTCCGATAACAGTTCCTTTACTACCAACCATATATGAAGCCACTATAGCATCAGAGCCAAGACCTAAAGTACAATCTAAAAAAGAATCCCCCGCATTTAATTCAGATATCTGAACCATTAAATCATTATCACCATTTTTAAGACGATTTATACGGATTGCTGACAAACTAGGATGAAAGAAAAATGGATTATCAATAGAATTTAAATTAT
>CAZSSR010000074.1:0-7068 GCA_964609605.1 uncultured Bacillaceae bacterium
ACGATTATTCTCATGTTTAATATCTCTAGATAAAGCAAAACCCATAGCGCTAGATAAAGAAGTACTACTATGACCAGTTTCAAATACATCATGTGGACTTTCAGAAAGCTTGGGAAAACCACTTAGGCCATTAAATTGACGAAGAGTATCAAATTGATTAGCTCTACCAGTCAAAATTTTATGTACATATGATTGATGCCCTACATCCCAAATAATTTTATCCTTAGGACTGTCAAATAAATAATGTAATGCTATTGTAAGTTCAACTACTCCCAAATTAGGAGCTAAATGTCCCCCTGTAACAGATATCTTCTCGATAAGGAATTTCCTTATATTTTCAGCTAAACTATTTAATTCCTTTACTGATAAGTGTTTTATATCATCAGGGCAAGTTATATCATTAATTTTCATTATTTTTATCCAACTTTTCCTTTATTTTTTTTAAAAATAGTAATATTAAAATTTTTCTCTAAAAATGAAAAAAATTTTCCAACAATTAACGTTATTTCTGTTGAGTAACCAATTGCAATACTTTTCCCTAATGCTTTACCACCAACTGTTAAAGAAGCAACTACTGATGTAAATAACACAGAAATAATATAATATAAATATTGGTCATCACTATTACCTACATCTTTTATTAATGCCAATACAACTGTAGCACTAGCTACACCGCTTATAATTCCACTTGTATCACCAATCACATCGTTACAAAAGTTTGAAAAACGGTCAGCATTACGTACTATTCTTATTGCCTCTTTTGCACCACTTAATTTCTCTGAAGCCATTGAATGAAATGGTTTTTCTTTAGCAACAGCCGCAGCTAAACCAACAATATCAAAAAAAACACCAAATATGATGATAAAAAATACTACTATCATCCCAATTGCCCAACTAACTCCTGCTAATATACTTGTTGATATAACAGTAATAACAGCAGCAATAATCAATGTTACTACAGCAATAAACAAACTCCATCTCACGGAGTTCCTAAAATTAATTCTCATATACAATTTTTCTCCTATTGTAGAAATATAAAGTGGCAGCTCTTTAAGTCAACACTGTGTCTTAGGTCTAGTAGGTTTTCCCAAGAGAGTCACCTTTTTGTCGCCAAAAAGGTAGTTTCCTTTTACGCTCTCTTCAATAAGTCACCTAACATTGGACTAGATTACCACTTAGTACACACTTTAATCCTTAAAGAGCCTCTTAATAGAACAGCCTAGGAGCTTTCCTCTACAATCCTTAACTTATTCCTAGCCTCTTTTGCAATATAGGTTTCATATAGAACAATATTTCATTACTTGGCCAAGTATAAAATATTGTTAGCCTATAATCCCAACTATATCACTCATGGCAGGCTACGCTACACACAATTATTCTCGCATGCAGGTTCATACCCCAAACCATAATAACAAGGACGATGCCTTATTACCACGAATCTGGGCCTCCACGGAAAAAGGGTCAACGCCTACATGCCGTTGTAGATCGCCCTTTTACCTTAACTCTCAGTATCGACCCCCGACTGGGCGTCGAAAGCCAACACCAAGAACTTCATCGATGTGCCCTTTAGCAGATTTTTAGGCCCGCCTTCAGAATAAGTAGATTGACTAGGATACTGCACCACTCTACTATCTAGTTATATTATAACATATTTTGATCTCTTTAACAAAAAAAACAGGTAATAAAATCATAGTAATATAATCGCCTTATAATTCTCTAAAAACAAGAAAATCAGCTATATTATATAAATTATCCGTGTTTATCCCAATATCCTTAATTTCTTTCTTCGCCTTGACAATTAACTCCTTAACATCTTCTTTTGATTCTTCAATTCCTTTGAAGGAGGGGTATGTAACCTTATCATTTAATTGATCACTACCAACTTTTTTCCCAATTTTTGATTCATCACCAACAATATCTAAGATATCATCTTGAATCTGAAATGCTAAACCTATATTTTTACCATATTCCGTCAACTTTTGTAACTGTACTTCACTAGCACCAGCAAGGATAGCACCTAATCTAATCGAAAAAGTAATTAAATCCCCTGTTTTATGAGTATGAGTATATATTAAATCAGAAAAAGAAGTTTCTCCAATTTCACTTAAATAATCTACTACTTGTCCTCCCACCATACCAGTGCCACCTGAATAATAAGCGAATTCTTCAATTATCTTTAATGAGTCATCCTTCGAAATACATTCAATCCTTCGTAGATATTTTGCCATATTACCAAAAGCGAGAGTTAATAAAGCATCTCCAGCTAGTAAGCTCATAGCTTCGCCAAATACTTTATGATTAGTGAGTTCGCCTCTACGATAATCATCGTTATCCATTGATGGTAAGTCATCATGAATTAAAGAATATGTATGTAATAGCTCTACTGAACTTGCAATTGGTATAATCTCATAACTATCTTTTTTAAATGCTTCATAAGTTGCAAGAGTCGAAATAGGTCTAATTCTTTTTCCACCAGCCTTTAATGAATATTCCATTGCATCTTTCAATAAAGAAGGGACTCCTTCGTTTGGAATAGTTTTAATAATAAAGTTATTTATTAATTCTGCCTTTCTATTTAAGTAATCTACGATAAGTTCTTCTTGAGTATTCATAATAATTCTTACTCCTTATCATCCTCATATTCAAAAGGTTTTTTTATCAAACTTCCGTCTTTTTCTAAAATTTCATCTATCTTCATTTCTGCTTTTTCCAATTTTTGATGGCAATGCTTGGATAATATCATTCCCTCTTGAAACAAATCTATAGCATTTTCTAAAGGTACTTCACCTGATTCAAGCTTATTTACTATTGATTCTAAACGATCTGCTGCTTGTTCAAAAGTCAATTCGCTTAATTGTTTTTCAGTTATCTTGCTCATTCTTTATTCCCTCCATACTATAGATTTGACATTTTAGTATTCCATCTCGCACATGTACTTTTAATAAATCACTCAATTGTACATCTTTAATTGAGCTAATAATGTTCCTCTCAGACTCATCATAAATAATTGAGTATCCTCGTCCAATTACCTTCAATGGACTTAATGCATCTAATTGCTTAGCTAGTAAATTTAATCTTTTATTATTTAATTCTTGTACTGAGCTTATCTCTCGTCTTAGTTGTTTTTGTAACATATATAATTTATCTTTTTCATTTTTAACTCTTTGATTTGGCTTTTCCTGCAAAAGCTTATGTTGTAATATCATATATTTTTCTTTGTGAATAGATATATTAGAACTTAATGAATGTTGTAATTGCCTTCCAATATTATCAATTCTCTGTAAACTCTCTAATATATTTTGTTTTGGTCTTCTAAATACAATTGAGCTCATAAGCTTAGATAATATATCTTTAGAATCATCATATTTCTTATAAAAACGACTAGTCATTCTTTGTTCTAAATATATAATACTATTTCTCAATTCTTTAATATTAGGAACTGCTAACTCTGCTGCTGCAGTCGGTGTTGCAGCTCTGACATCAGCAACAAAATCACTAATAGTAAAATCAGTTTCGTGACCCACGGCACTTATTATTGGTATTTGAGATTTATAAATACCTCTGGCAACAATTTCTTCATTAAATGCCCACAGTTCTTCAATAGAACCTCCACCGCGACCAACAATTATTACATCTGCTTTGCCATCTAAATTTAACTGATTAATAGCATTAACAATTGATGGTGCAGCGTCCTTACCTTGGACTAGTACAGGATAGATTAATAAATTCACTAATGGATATCTACGTTTAATCGTAGTTATTATATCTTTTATAGCAGCTCCTGTAGAGGATGTAACAACACCGATAGTTTGTGGATATATTGGTAAAGTCCTTTTTCGTTCTTCTTTGAATAGTCCTTCTTGTTCTAATTTATTTTTTAATTGTTCGTATTCTAAATATAATTGGCCTATACCGTCGGGTTGCATTTCTTGAACATAAAACTGATATTGACCATCTCTTTCATAAACTGAAACATAGCCCCTAGCAATTACCTTCATCCCATTTTTAGGAATAAATTTCAGATACCGATTATTTCCAATAAACATAATCGAACGCAATCGACTAGCTTCATCCTTTAAGGTAAAATACATATGACCACTCGAATGATCAGTAAAATTAGATATCTCTCCACGCACCCAAATATTTGCGAGCAAAGAATCATTATCGAATTTACCCTTTATATAATTCGTTAATTCTTTTATTGATAATATGTTGCTTTGCTCAAACAAAGAATTACCTCCATTTATTCATTCATTCTTCTAGCAGCTTCGATTGTATTTTTCATTAACATTGTTCTCGTCATAGGTCCTACACCACCAGGTACAGGTGTAATATAGCTTGCAATCTGAGACACATCATCAAAGTTACAATCGCCTACATATTTACCCTGATCATTACGGCTAGTACCAACATCTATAACAACTGTACCCTCCGATACATATTCTTTAGTTATCATCTCTGGTTTACCAATAGCAACGATTAAAATATCTGCTTGCTTCGTAATATCTTTAAGATTTTTTGTCTTTGAATGAGCAATAGTGACAGTAGCATCTTCTCTTAACAACAAAATTGAAACTGGTTTCCCAACTATATTACTTCTGCCTACTATAACTGCATGTTTCCCTTTAATATCTATTCCAGTATTTTTAATCAACTTAATAATACCATACGGAGTACAAGGCAAGTAAGAATCATCACCAATCATCATCTTACCGACAGTAACTGGGTGAAATCCATCAACATCTTTTATAGGATCTATTGCATTTATAATAGCCTTTTCATCAATATGTTTTGGAAGTGGCAATTGAACTAACAATCCATTTACCGTATTATCATTATTTAATCGATCTATTTCTAATAATAACCTTTCCTGGGTTATTGTCTCTTCCATTCTAATAACTTCTGATATAATTCCTACTTCAGCACTATCTTTCTCTTTACCTTTAACATAAGATTGTGACGCTGGATCACTTCCAACTAGAATAACTGTTAGTTTAGGAAAAATACCACTTTTAGCCAATCCCTCAACATCTTTTTTTAATTCTTCTTTTATCTTAGCTGCAATTTCTTTTCCGTTAATTATTTTCGCTGTCATATGTAATTACTCCCCTTCACTAATAATATTATTACTCCTTATCAGAGATCCAAGAACTCCATTAATAAACTTTGCTGAATCTTCCGAGCTATAATCTTTCGCTAATTCAATTGCTTCATTCAAAACAATTTTATATGAAATTTCTCTATCAAACAATAATTCATATACTGACATTCTGAGAAGTGCTCGATCAACCCTCGGTATTCTCTCAATCGTCCATTCTTTCAAATGTTTAGATATTTCATTATCAATTTTCTTTAAATTTAATAAAGTTCCTTTTATTCTTTGTTCTATGAACAATATATCTTTATCATCAAACTCATTTTCTTCTTTTAGATAGTTAAGCGCATCTATCGCATCAACATTTGTAAAATCAATTTGGAACAATGCTTGTAATATCTTTTCTCTTAACTCCCTACGTTTCACTTTTATAGCTCCTCAGATTTTATTTAAAAATAAATCATACTATATATTATCATATCAAACAAATAAAACCACCCTGCAGGCGGCTTTACAAGCTATATAAAATTAATTTCTTTGTAAATTTTTTTAAATGATATTTTATTTAAAAAATTTATCAGGTAAAAATTCCTCAATTATGTCTTTAAATTTTTTATCAGTATCAATTTTATTACCAAAAAATAGACCTACAGCAACAAAAACACAAAATAGAATGGTTTTCCAAAAACCAAACATTAAAAATATTATACCCAATATAAGTCCTATTAATAACCCAATTGACATTCCTGGATGTTCCTCAAACAGTTTTGATATCAAATCGAACACCCCTATTCTAATCTCGATTTTTTAGTAATTACTTTATTACTACTACTAACATCAGAAACTACAACATGTACTCTTTTAACTGAAAGTCCTGTAATCCGTTCAATACTTTCTTTAATATTGTTTTGAATTTCCTCGCTAATCTCAGGTATAGGCTTCTCTCCATCTATTATAATAGTAATCAAAAAAGATACGCTTTCATCCGAATCTATTTTAACTAAAATCTTCGATTCTTTTATACCCTCAATTTTTTTAATAGCATTCTTAGCGATATTTTCGATGGTATTAATAGAAATTTTTATTTGACCTGATTCAGTCGAATTAGTAGAAAATTCAGTAACATCCTTTTTAGAAAACATGCTCCTAAAAAAAATATAAAGGCCAACTAATATAAATAGTACACTAACCGAAACTAATGATATTTTATACAAAGTATTATTATAAATTGAGTCTACTAAATCATTTATATAATATTGACTATAAAACTCAAATCCAACTAACATTGTTAAAGATGCGATTAGAACTATAGCAATACTAAAAAAGAATAATATAAACCTCAAAAATATCCCCATTAAAAAGCCTCCTAATCGATTCTAGAATAAATTAAAATTATTACTTATCAAATTCAATATTGCTAAAGAAAATATTTACCGCAAGAACCTCAATACCAGTCATCCCTTCAATAGTATCCTTTACCTTCGTCTGTATTAAATCAGCAATGTCAGGTATTAAATATCCATATTTAATATTTACTGATACATCAATCGTTACATCTTTCTCTCCTAATTCAACCTTTACTCCTTGAGTTGCTTCTTTATTTTTTCCAAAAAAACTTGTATTAATATTTGATACACCATCAATCTCCATGATAGCTATCTTAGTAATTGTTTCTATTGCCTCTGGTGATATACGAATAGTTCCAAATTCCTTATCATCATAATCTTTCATTAGCAAATACCTCCAATTTTATTTAATTATATCAATGAAAAAACAATAATTCAATTCATTTGTAGTGTAACTCCCCTTAGACAATAAACAAAAGACTTATATTCAATTAGTTTTATAATTATATTGAGAAGGTTTTTCCATAATGTTTATTCTAATTCTTTATGTATAGGGTACTTCTCTAAAAACTTTGTGTTAAATTCACCTTTCACATATGCATCATGCTCAAGTAATTTTTGATGAAA
>CAZSSR010000075.1:0-7031 GCA_964609605.1 uncultured Bacillaceae bacterium
TATTAAGGAAGATTCGGGTTATGTAACTTATCAATCAAATAATGAAATGGTAAAAGAAATTGGCTCAGATAGAAAAATTTTTATTAATGATATTGATGGTTTAATTTATCAAGCTAAAGAAAATAATATATATTTAATTGCAAGGATAGTAACATTTAAAGATCCACTTTATGCAGGAACAGATTCATCAATTGCATTCCAGAAAAAAACAGGTGGGGTTTGGAGAGATGATAATGGAGTATCCTGGGTAGATCCTTATCGAACAGAAGTCTGGGACTACAATATTGGAATTGCAAAAGAGATTACGGAAAAAGGATTTGATGAAATACAATTTGATTATGTTAGATTTCCAGATAAAGGAGAAAAGCTAAATAAAGAAGTTGATTTCCAAAATTCAGATAATTTAACGAAGTCAGAAATTATTTTAGAATTTTTAATGTATACTAAAAATCAACTTAAGGATTATCCAGTTTTTATATCCGCAGATTTATATGGATTAACCACAACGGTTAGTGACGACATGGGAATTGGACAACAATGGGAATTAATAACATCTGCAGTTGACTATATTAGTCCAATGATGTATCCATCTCATTATGGTGTGGGGTTATACGGGTTATCATACCCAGATGCTAACCCGTATGAGTTAGTAAAAAATGGTCTTGAGGATGCAATAGAAAAAAACGAAAAAGTTAGTGCGGAGGGGAAACCTGTTGCGACAATAAGACCATGGTATCAAGATTTTACTGCTTCTTGGGTTCGGGGTTATATAAAATATGGTCCTAATGAGGTTTTAGCTCAAATAACAGCAGGCAAGGAATTAGGCATAACACAATACCTTATGTGGAATTCAAGTAATGTTTATAGTGAAGGTGCATGGAACAATAAATAAAAAAATGGCTAAACTAAAGCCGTTTTTTTATATCTTGTTTTCTTGACAGTAAAAAATGGCTTTGTTAAAATAGGAATATTATATAATTATAATTAAAAAGAAGGTAGGGACGAGATTTATGTGGGATAAAAAGTTTGAGCGTGAAGGATTAACATTTGATGATGTTTTATTAATCCCTGCAAAATCAGAAATTTTACCCCGAGACGTAGATGTAAAAACAAACATGGGTAAGTTACAACTAAATATACCAATAATGAGTGCAGGAATGGATACAGTAACAGAATCAAAAATGGCGATTGCTATGGCAAGGCAAGGTGGTATTGGTGTAATTCATAAAAACATGTCAATAGAAGATCAATCTGAAGAAGTTGACCGTGTTAAGCGATCTGAAAGTGGTGTTATAACTAATCCATTCTATTTGTCACCTGATCATACTTTATTAGATGCAGAAGAATTAATGAGTAGATATAGAATTTCCGGCGTTCCTATTGTAAATAATCATCACGAACTTGTGGGAATTATAACTAATCGCGATTTAAGATTTGTGGAAGACTATTCAATAAAAATAGAAGATGTTATGACTAAAGAAAACTTGGTTACGGGTTCTATCGGAACTACGTTAAATGAAGCAAAAACCATATTACAAAAATATAAAATTGAAAAATTGCCAATTATAGATAAGCAAAACAAATTAAAAGGGCTTATTACAATAAAAGATATTGAAAAAGCGATAAAATTTCCTAATGCTGCAAAAGATGAATTTGGTCGATTAATTGTTGGAGCTGCAGTTGGAGTTTCTATAGATACTTTTGATCGGATAGAAGAGCTTGTAAAGGCAGGAACTGATGTAATAGTTGTTGATACCGCTCATGGACATAGTAAGGGTGTTATCGAAACTATTAAAAAAATAAGAGTCACTTATCCTAATTTAATTATTATTGCAGGTAACGTGGCAACAGGAGAAGCTACTAAGGATTTAATAGAAGCAGGTGCATCAATTATTAAAGTTGGTATTGGTCCAGGTTCTATTTGTACAACAAGAATTGTTGCAGGAATTGGATTACCACAAATTACTGCAATATATGAATGCGCATCAGTTGCAAAAAAATACGGTATATCAATAATTGCAGACGGTGGCATTAAATATTCTGGTGATATTACAAAAGCTATTGCGGCTGGAGCAAATGCAGTTATGCTAGGGAGTTTGCTTGCGGGAACAGATGAAAGTCCAGGCGACTTTGAGACGTATCAAGGTCGGAGATATAAAGTATATAGAGGCATGGGCTCTATAGGAGCAATGAACGCTGGAAGCAAAGATAGGTACTTTCAAGAAAATAATCTAAAATTAGTACCTGAAGGTATTGAAGGTAGAGTAGCTTACAAAGGTCCTTTAGAGGATGCGCTATACCAATTGGTGGGAGGATTACGAGCAGGAATGGGATATTGTGGTGCTAAAACAATAGATGATCTTATTAACAATGCCCAGTTTATTAAAATAACAGGAGCTGGATTAAGGGAAAGTCATCCGCATGATGTACAAATAACGAAGGAGTCGCCTAATTATTCTATATATGAAAGGTAAGATGTATCTTACGGAGACATTAATAAAATAAATTAGAATAAAAAAATTGTTATAATTAATACAAGTTGTATATAGGGAGAAATATCCCTATTTTTTATACTAAAAAGATTAAGATAATAGAGGTGTAGTGTTGATAAATATAAAAAAGTTGTTTATTGGTTTATTAATATCAATATTAATAATACCGTTATTTAATGTTAATTTAGTTAAGGCAGAATTAGATATTGAAGCTAAGTCAGTGATATTAATTGATAATAATTCAGGAAAAATAATATATAATAAAAATATAGATCAGCCTTTACCGCCTGCAAGTATGACAAAAATGATGACTGAATATATTGTATTGGATTATATAAATGATGGAAAAATAAATTGGGACGATATTGTTACGGCAAGCGATTATGTAGGTTGGTTAGGCTCTACTGGTGGGTCGGCAGTCTATTTAGTAGCGGGAGAAAAACATACAGTAGCTGATTTGTTTGATGCAATGGCTGTTGCGTCTGCTAATGATGCTACAGTTGCATTAGCAGAATATGTTGCAAAAACAGAAACGGAATTTGTTAAATTAATGAATGAAAAAGCTCAAGAACTTGGAATGGAGCGAACTCATTTTTTAACAAGCACGGGCTATCCTGCAGATGAATTAGGTGAATATCAGCCTAATATTAGCGGAAGTCATGTTATGTCAGCAAGAGATGCAGCAATTCTTGGATGGCATTTAATTAATGACTTTCCTCAAAGTTTAGAGATTAATGGTCAAGCAAGTATTGAATTTCGTGAGGGAGTAATATTTAAAAGCTGGAACTTTATGTTACCAGGCTTGGTTTTTGAATATGAAGGTGTTGATGGATTAAAGACTGGACATACAAGTCAAGCTGGATATTGCTTTACAGCTACAGCGAAAAGGAATAATATTAGATTGATAAGTGTGATTTTCGGTTCAGATACAGAGATAAAACGTTTTAATGAAACAGAAAAATTATTGGATTTTGGTTTTGACAATTATGAGACGATTAGACTCATCAACGCAAAGGAACCGATAGCGGGGTTTGAAAAGATAACGATTGAGAATGGAAAAGCAAAGGAAGTTGCGGTTGCTGCTAAAAATTCCTTTAATATAATTGTTAAAAATGGTGAAAGAGATTTATATATTCCTAAGATAACTTTAAATGATACAATAACTGCTCCGATAAAGAGTGGAGACACAATTGGCTATATCTCATATGATTATCAGGGAGAAGATAATTATGAATATTTAAATGATTTTATTAAATCTACAGAAAAAGTAGCATTAATAGCTATAGAGGATGTAGAAAAAGCAAGTTGGGTTAGATTGTTTTTTAGAAAGATATCTGTTGTAACTAATGATGTTTTTTCAACAATAACAGAAGGTATAAAAAATATATTTTAAATATATTAATAAATAGGGGTGGTCTAGATGATGGAAACAGGAACAAAACGTGTAAAAGTGGGCATGGCAGAAATGTTAAAGAATGGTGTAATAATGGATGTAGTAAATGCTGAACAAGCTAAAATAGCAGAAGCTGCAGGAGCAGTAGCAGTTATGGCTTTAGAGAGAGTTCCAGCCGATATTAGGGCTGATGGTGGAGTGGCTCGTATGGCAGATCCAATAATAATTGAACAAGTAATGAAGGCTGTAACAATACCTGTTATGGCAAAAGCAAGAATAGGACATTTTGTAGAAGCAAGAATATTAGAAGCAATGGGAGTAGATTATATTGATGAAAGTGAAGTCTTAACTCCTGCAGATGAAGTTTTTCATATAGATAAAAGCCAATATACAGTTCCATTCATAAATGGAGCTAGAGATTTAGGAGAGGCTTTACGTAGAGTAGGAGAAGGTTCTTCAATGCTTCGAACAAAAGGAGAGCCAGGGACTGGAAATATTGTTGAGGCAGTTAGACATATGAGAATGATGATGGGTCAAATACGTAAGGTTCAAAGTATGTCAAGAGATGAATTAATGACTGAGGCAAAAAACATTAGTGCACCCTATGAATTACTTCTTTATATACATGAGCATGGCAAATTGCCAGTAGTTAATTTTGCTGCTGGAGGTGTATCTACACCGGCAGATGCAGCATTGATGATGCAGTTGGGAGCAGATGGTGTTTTTGTAGGATCAGGTATATTTAAATCAGATAATCCTGAGAAATTTGCACGTGCTATTGTTGAAGCGACAACACATTATGATGATTATA
This sequence comes from uncultured Bacillaceae bacterium, assembly GCA_964609605.1. Classification (GTDB taxonomy): domain Bacteria; phylum Bacillota; class Bacilli; order Tepidibacillales; family Tepidibacillaceae; genus CAZSSR01. Next base: position 4,697 of record CAZSSR010000075.1, read on the forward strand.
AATTGATGTCAGAAATATCCAAAGGCTTAGGCAATCCAATGAAGGGGATAGAAATATCCTCATTAACTAATAATGAGCGAATGGCGGAGCGGGGCTGGTAAAAGAAAGATGAAAATTGGTATATTAGCTTTACAAGGTGCTGTTAGAGAACATATAAAACTAATTGAACAGCTTGGGTACGAAGCTCTTGCTATAAAAAAAATTGAGCAATTAAATAATATAGATGGATTGATAATACCTGGTGGCGAAAGCACAGCAATTGGTAAATTGATGGTTAAATATGGTTTTGATGTTGCAATAAAAGAGTTTAGCCAACAAAAGAAACCGATATTTGGTACATGTGCAGGATTAATCATATTAGCTAAAAAAATAAACGAAATGAATGAATGTCATTTAGGAATAATGGATATTACCGTAGAAAGAAATGCTTTTGGAAGACAAAAGGAAAGCTTTGAAGTTGATATAAAGTTGAATGGAATTGCTGAGGATTTTCGAGCTGTTTTTATAAGAGCACCATATATCTTAGAGGTTGGAGAAAAAGTTATTATTTTAGCGGAATATGACAATAAAATAGTTGCTGCTAGACAAGGACATTTAATCTGTTCAGCTTTTCATCCAGAATTAACTGATGATGCAAGAATGCATAAATATTTTATAGATATGGTTAAGGATAGAATTAACTCATGAGTATTTTTTATAATATAGTAGGAAAATATAGTGATAACGTGGTTTAAGCGCCGTCCCTTCGTTATCGGGGATAGGCGCTTTTTATTTTATATAATATAATATAATTGACTAAAATTAGATAATAATCTCATTAAAATAGTATAATTAATTTATGAATAAACTCTATACGGACAAAGCTATACTTTATTGATAGGGGGATATAAAAATGTTAGACATTAAATTACTAAGAAATAATTTAGAAGAAGTAAAAATTGCATTAAAAAATCGTAATGAAAAGATTAATGAGATTGATAATTTTACTGTATTAGATATAAAAAGAAGAGACTTATTAAAAGAAGTAGAACAATTAAAAAGTATAAGAAATAATGTTTCAAAAGAAGTTGCTAATTTAAAGGCAGCTGGAGAGAATGTTGATAGCCTAATAATAAGAATGAGAGAAGTAGGAGACAAGATAAAAGAAATTGATAATGTTATAAGAGAATATGAAGAACAAATAAATGATATTCTGCTAAGAATTCCTAATATACCGCATGAAAGTGTGCCAATTGGTAAATCAGAGGAAGATAATGTAGTTATTCGCCAATGGGGAGAAAAGAGAACATTTAATTTTAAAACTAAGCCACATTATGAGTTAGCTGAAGAATTAGGAATACTTGATTTCGAAAGAGCAGCAAAAGTGACAGGTTCAAGGTTTGTATTTTATATAGGGTTAGGAGCTAGATTAGAAAGGGCAGTAATTAATTTTATGTTAGATTTGCATGTAGATGAGCATGGTTATGAAGAAATTTTACCTCCATATATAGTAAATAGAAATAGCATGATTGGAACTGGACAATTACCTAAGTTTGAAGATGATGCTTTTAAATTACAAGAAACAGATTATTTTTTAATTCCTACAGCAGAAGTTCCTGTGACCAATTTTTACAGAGATGAAATACTTGATATTAGTGCATTGCCAAAATATTATGCTGCATTTAGTGCTTGTTTCAGATCCGAAGCTGGCTCTGCCGGAAGAGATACTAGAGGTTTAATTAGACAACACCAATTTAATAAAGTTGAATTAGTAAAATTTGTTAAGCCTGAGGATTCATATCTTGAATTAGAAAAACTAGTTAACGATGCGGAAAAAGTATTACAATTATTAAAATTACCATATCAAGTACTTGATATGTGTACAGCAGATTTAGGCTTTACAGCTGCTAAAAAATATGATCTAGAGGTTTGGTTACCAAGCTATGAAACATATAGAGAAATATCTTCAATAAGTAATTTTGAATCATTTCAGGCAATGAGAGCTAATATAAGATTTAGAAGAGAAAAAAATGAAAAACCCGAGTTTGTACACACTTTAAACGGATCAGGGTTAGCAATAGGGAGAACTGTCGCAGCAATATTGGAAAATTATCAACAAGAGGATGGTAGTATTATAATACCAGAAGTATTAATAAAATATATGGGTGGTATAGAAAAAATATTATTAAAATAATTTATTAAAAAAAGGACTTGAATTTAGTTATACTAGTATGCTATTATATCTTTTGTTGACAGTTAAACATGGAGAGGTGGTCGAGCTCGGTTTATGGCACTGGTCTTGAAAACCAGCGAGCGTGTGAGCGTTCCGTGGGTTCGAATCCCACCCTCTCCGCCA
>CAZSSR010000076.1:0-6981 GCA_964609605.1 uncultured Bacillaceae bacterium
GATCTTATTTCTTAACTCAGTATCTTGATATGATTGTAATTCCACATTATCTATTAAGATTTCTCCAGATAGAGCTGGATAAAACCTCATTAATAGATTACCTATTGAACTTTTTCCGCTACCTGTATGTCCGACAAGTGCGATAGTTTCACCAGGTTTTGCAACGAAGGAGATATCTTTTAATACTTGTTTTTTGCCATCATAAGAGAAGGTTACATTTTTAAATTCTATTAAACCCTTTTCAATTTTAGGTAGATCGTTTCCAATTCTACTTGGTGCTAAATCAGTTTCATCTAATAATCCAAAAACTCGTTCTGATGCCACAACCGCCTGTTGGAATTGACTTATACGGGTCATAATTGTATTTATGGGTTCGAAGAAACGTTCAAGATAATTTATAAATGCATACAAAACACCAATTTCAACAAAACTATCAAAGGATTTAATACCAAAAAAGCTTAAGATTAGACATAAAGCTAAAAGATAAATGAAATCTACAGCGGTTCTAGCTAATAAAGCGTTAATTTTTATCTGCTTAATATTAGCTTGATAAAATTCGTTGTTTGTTTTAGCAAAATTATTTCTAAATCTTTTTTCCTGTCTCATAGCTTGAATTATATTCATTCCTTGGATTGATTCATTTAATTTTGTGTTTAATTGACTAAGTTTCTTTCTAGAAATATGAAATATTTTTGAGCTAAAATATTGATATGTTCTTATCAAAATAAATATAAGGGGTAAAAGTATTATATATATAAGTGCTAGTTTTGGATCAAGATAAAACATAGCTATAATAATACCTATTAATAGCACAATATTTTGAAGAAAAGTTGATAGTACAGTTATATAAAGCTCTTTTATTGCTTCTGTGTCATTTGTTATTCTTGATATCAAGCTTCCACTAGATGTTTTATCAAAAAAGGATAAGCCAAGTTTTTGAACTTTACTAAATACATCTATTCGTAACTGATGAATAATTTTTAGAGCTATTTTTTGAAAGAATAATAACTGCAGATAATTAAATATTGTTGAAATAATGAGCAAAAGAAAATATGCAATTATTAGAAGGAGCAACGTCTTCCAATCAAAAATTTCAGGTATTAAATATTCATCGATAAAAATTTTGATAAGTATTGGGCTAAGTACATCTGCTAAAGTTGCAATTAACAATAGTAAAAAACTAATACTTATCAGTTTTGCATGTGGTTTTGTGTAGGAAGTTAATCTTTTATAGGTATTATTTTTAGTTATTTTCTCGTTAACGATATAATCATTCATTTGGAGATTCACCACCTAGCTCTACCAATGTTTCCAACTGTTGTCGTGTATAGATATCTTTATACCAACCATTAAGATTAAGCAATTCTTCATGGGTACCGCGTTCAACTATCTCTCCTTTTTCTAAAACAATAATTAAATCGGCATGCATAATAGAACTGATTCGGTGTGATGCAATTATCGTAGTCTTATTAATTCTGCTATTCAATAGTTCCTTTAAGATAGCTTTTTCTGTCTTTGCATCAACCGCTGAAAGGGCGTCATCAAGTACTAGAATGTCCGGATTTGTTAATAAGGCTCGCGCAATAGATATTCTTTGTTTTTGTCCTCCCGACAAGGTTGTGCCTCTTTCTCCCACCAATGTTCCATAGCCATCAGAAAATTCTGCTATGTCTTTATGCACTGATGCAAGCTTTGCAACATTTATAATATCTTCTAAAGGAGCATCTGGTTTCGCAAAAGCAATATTTTCTGCTATCGTAGTTGAAAATAAAAAATGGTCTTGCGGTACATAACTTATTGCTTTACGTAGGGAATCAATCTTATAATCATATATTGATTTCTTACCAATAAATATATCTCCGTTAATTAAATCAAATTCACGTAATAATAAGCGTAACAATGTGGATTTTCCATTTCCGGTTCTGCCCACAATACCCAAGGTTTGCCCTTGTAAAAGTGTTAAGTTTATATTACTTAACACAGGAGAATTTATATTTTTGTAAGTAAATGAATTTATATTGAATGTTATATCTCCAATAGGTGTAATATCTAATGCATTTTCCTTATCTGTAATTGTAGGTTTAATATTTAATAATTTATTTATTCGATCATATGAGGCGTGTCCGCGTTCCATAATATTAAATAACCACCCAAATGCTAGCATTGGCCAAATTAATTTCCCTAAGTACATAATAAAGGTTGTTAATTTACCGATTGTTAATTCATCTAAGTAGACATATCTTGCACCAAATGCAATAGCTAAGAAATAAGATATTCCAACAATAAATAAGATTGTTGGATCAAAAAGAGCATCAACTTTTGCTACAGCGATGTTTTTATCAACTGCGTCTTGTGATTTATTGCCAAAATCCTTTTCCTCCGCTTTTTCAAGTCCGAAAGATTTAACAACGCGGACCCCAGCAATATTCTCTTGTACCTTATCATTTAAATTAGAAAAAGCGGCTTGAGCTGAGGAAAAACGCTTATGTATTAAATTACCGTAGTAACTTGTTGCTAAGGCCATAAATGGCATCGGTAATAAGCAAATTAATGTTAGCTGCCAACTGATTGTTGCTGACATAACGATAACTACCATGCCACCTAAGGTGATGGAATCAATAAGTGTTAATACGCCATCTCCAGCAGTTACTTCTACTGCTAGAATATCATTTGTTGCATGAGCCATTAAGTCGCCAGTTCTTTGTTCATTATAAAAACCTGGAGAATGCATAGTAAAATGTTTATAAAGTTTATTTCTTAAATTTCTGGATAATCTTGAAGCAGCACCATAAATTAGAATTCTCCAGATATATCTTAAAATATATAATAGAACTCCACTAAGGAGGATTAAGGAAATCCATTTAAATAGTATTTCATTAGTTAATGTGTCATCAACTATATGGTCAACTATAATGCCAACTGCATATGGTGGGAAAAGAATAATAAATGCTACAATTATTAAAATTAATATCCCAGTTATATAATTTTTTTTCTCTAATTTAAAAAACCAGAGTAAGTCTCTAAAGATTTTCATAATTTTCTCCTTAAATAGAGGCAATAAAAAAGCATGGGCAGACCCATGGCAAAATTAATTCTTAGTAAATTATATCATTCAATTTTTAATTATGTAAAGATGTTTTACCACTATTTAAAACTAGAATGATATAATAATTATTAATAAGTAAAAGGGGGATTTTCTGTGAATATACGGGGGTTAGAAACATTAGAATTCCCTAAAATAATAAATATTTTAGAAAAAAAAGCATCAACAACAATGGGAAAAGAGCTTGTACATAATTTATTACCTTCTGATCAATTACATATTGTAAATAAAACACAAGCAGAAACGCGTGAAGGCCTGGAAGTTATAAGATTAAAAGGTGGATTACCACTTGGAGGTATAAAAGATATAAGACCAGCTATTAAAAGATTAGAGCTTGCTGGTGATTTAACGATTGAGCAATTATCTGCAATATCTAATACTATTTACGGTGGAAAAAAATTAAAAAGGTTTATAATTAATTTTGATAAGAGAGAGATAGTACCTATTTTAAGTGAACTTGCTAATCAGATTGAAGATTTAACAGAAATTGAGGAAAAAATAAATTCATGTATTGATGAACATGGTGAAATTAAAGATTTAGCTAGCCCAGAATTACGCAATATTAGGCAGCAAATCAATAGTTCTGAAGGTAAGATAAAATCAAAATTAGAAAGTATTATAAAGAATCCAAATAATTTAAAGATGTTACAAGATCCCATCGTAACTATTAGGAATGGACGATATGTTATACCTGTAAAGCAAGAATATAGGTCTTACTTTGGAGGAATGATGCATGATCAATCAGCTTCAGGTGCGACACTTTTTATAGAGCCAGAGGTGGTCGTTCAAGTAAATAATCAATTAAGGGAATATTTAATTAAAGAAGAAAAAGAGATAGAAAGAATATTAAGAATGTTAAGCAATTTGGTTATGGAAGAACTTGATCCTTTAAAAATAAATATTGAAGCGCTAAGCATTATTGATTTTATCCATGCGAAGGCTGAGTTAGCAGTTGATTTTAAAGCGATCAAACCATTAATAAACGATTATGGCTATATAAATTTGAAAAAAGCTAGACATCCTTTAATACCAGCTAATCAGGTGGTTCCAATAGATATTGAAATAGGGACGGATTATCATTCTATTGTAATTACGGGCCCTAATACTGGTGGGAAGACAGTATCCCTTAAGACGGTTGGTTTATTATCATTAATGGCAATGGCTGGGCTACATATTCCTGCTGAAGAAGAAAGCGAAGTAAGTGTTTATTCAGCTGTTTTTGTTGATATTGGTGATGAACAGAGTATAGAACAAAATTTAAGTACTTTTTCAGGACATTTAACAAATATTATAAGAATCTTAGCTGAATTCGATAGGAATAGCCTAATTTTATTAGATGAATTAGGTGCTGGAACGGATCCTACAGAAGGTGCGGCATTGGCAATAGCGATTCTTGATAGTATAAAATCGGTAGGAGCTAACGTGATAGCAACAACGCACTACAGTGAATTAAAAGCTTATGCATATAATAATGAGGATGTAATAAATGCTAGCGTTGAATTTGATGTTGAGACTTTAAAACCTACTTATAGATTGTTGATTGGAGTACCTGGAAGGAGCAATGCATTTTTTATTGCAAGAAGATTGGGATTATCTCAAAAAATTATCGATATGGCTAAGCTGCAAATTAATGAAGATGATTTACAGGTTGAATCAATGATAGCATTGTTAGAGAAAAATCGATCAACTACTGAAAAGGAAAGAATAGAAACTGAAGAAATTAAAAAGAATATCCAAATGTTAAATGAAGAAGTAGAGAAGAGAATGCTTATATTAGAGGAGGATCGTGAACGCATACTAGAAGAAGCTAGACAGAAAGCTGAGGAAATGGTTAATAAAGCGAAAAAAGAAGCAGAAAAGATAATAAACGAGCTACGCGAGCTTGCAAAAGAGGGACAAACTGGTATAAAGGAACACCGTTTGATTGAATTGAAGAAACAACTAGAGGATAGTGTACCCAATGTTGGGAAAAATGTTAGAAGTGGCATAAAGAGTAATAAAAAGATTGAAATCGGTGATGATGTTAAGGTTCTTAATTATGGTCAGAAAGGCGTTGTTATAGATAAAATTAATGAGAGTGAATATTTAATTCAAATAGGTATTATAAAAATGAAAATAAATGCTTCAGAATTAGAGGTTGTTAAAAAAAAGGAAAAACATAAACAGGTTATTATTACTGGGATAAGTAGGAATATTGATGTTAAGCCAGAACTAGATGTTCGTGGTAGGAATGTTGAAGAAGCGATGATGGAAATTGATCATTATTTAGATGAAGTTTTTTTACAAGGCTTTGGACAAGTGACGATTATCCATGGAAAAGGCACTGGCGCATTAAGATCAGGACTTCAAGATTTTTTATCTAAGCACAAACATGTAAAACAAACGAGAGTAGGACAATTTGGAGAAGGTGGAATTGGCGTAACAATAGTTGAATTAAAATAATCAAACTTTTTTTATAATTAGACTTTATTACCAATTATAAATATACCAATTTGTCCAGATATAGGGGTGACGTGATGTCGATTTGGGATAATGTATATGTAATGAGTGCGGCTTATTTTATATTAGCTTTTATTTCAATAATAATATTTTTAGCAATTTTTGAATTGGTTACGAAATATAATGATTGGGAAGAAATTAAAAAGGGAAATGTATCTGTTGCTTTAGCTACAAGCGGGAAGCTTTTAGCGATTGGAATTATTTTAGCTTTTTCTATTAAAAGTAATGATTCTCTATGGGAGATTTTCATATGGGGCTCATATGGATTTTTGTTACAATTGATATCATATTATCTATTTGAGTTTTTCACACCAACGTTTAAAGTGGATGAGGAGATTGCTAAAGATAACCGAGCTGTTGGATTGCTTTCGTTTATGGTTTCGATTACTGTTTCCATAATAATTGGAGCAAGTATAACTTAGAGAAATTCTTTACTTAATTGGTTATACTTGGATGTTGGATATTATTAATAATAAATGATATAATTTTTTAAATGTTAATTAATAAGGAGGAGTAAATATGTCAATTATACATGTTAGCGATCAATCATTTGCTACAGATGTAGAAAACACTGGTACTGTGATAGTAGATTTTTGGGCACCTTGGTGTGGGCCTTGTAAGATGATTGCCCCGGTTTTAGAGGAAATTGATAAGGAAATTGGAGACAAGGTTACGATTGCAAAGTTAAACGTTGATGATAATCAAGGTACAGCTAGAAAATATGGAATAATGGGTATTCCTACCCTTATGATATTTAAGGATGGTAAGCCAGTCGATAAAATAGTCGGTTATCAACCAAAAGATGAATTAATGGTAACACTAAATAAATATTTATAATAATAATTAAAAAATCCACTATATTGTGGATTTTTTAATTTTTAAAATATAATGCTTAACAAAATCCACATAAGTTTGGCTTTATGGTAAGATTAGATATAAAAATTATTATATTAAACAAGAGGGATTATTATGAATCTTATTAAACAGAAATTAGCTATCTTACCTGATAAACCAGGCTGTTATTTAATGAAGGATGAAGTTGGAACAGTAATATATGTTGGTAAAGCTAAGTCATTAAAAAGCCGAGTTCGTTCATATTTTACTGGTAGTCATGATGCAAAAACATATAAGTTAGTAAATAAAATAGTTGATTTTGAATATATAATCACTGATTCAACGGTAGAAGCACTTATTTTAGAGAATAATTTAATTAAAAAATATCGACCTAAGTATAATATAATGTTAAAAGATGATAAGACCTATCCATATATAAAGCTATCTCTTGGAGATTACCCTAAATTAGAAATTGTTAGGAAGATTAAGAAGGATAAAGCAAAATATTTTGGTCCTTTTCCAAATGCAAGTTCTGCTAGAACAGT
>CAZSSR010000077.1:0-6979 GCA_964609605.1 uncultured Bacillaceae bacterium
GGTGTGCATTTTATGGCTGAGACAGCTGATATACTTACTGAACCAGAACAAATTGTTTTATTACCAAATATTAATGCTGGTTGCCCAATGGCTGATATGGCAAATTTAGATCAAGCTGAAAAGGCTTGGAACTATTTAAGAAAAGAATTAGGGAATTCAATTATACCAATAACATATATAAACTCTTCTTCTGCTATCAAATCTTTCGTTGGAAAGAATGGGGGAGCAACTGTAACCTCATCTAATACGAAAAAAATATTAGATTGGGCATTTAAACAAGAGGATAGGGTACTTTTTCTCCCAGATCAACATCTAGGAAAAAATACTGCCTATTCGATGGGTATCGAACTGGATGAAATGGCGATATGGAACCCAGCAACTGAATGTCTTGAATATAGCGGACCAAAGGAAAGAATTAAAATTATTTTATGGAAAGGATACTGTTCTGTTCATCAAAAATTTACTGTTAATAATATCAATGAAGCAAGATTAGATAATAACATAAAAATTATTGTACATCCAGAGTGTCCGTTTAATGTTGTTCAGTTATCAGATTACAATGGATCAACAAACAAAATTATTACAACTATTGAGGATGCTCCTGCAGGAAGCAAATGGTCGGTAGGAACTGAATCTAATCTTGTAAATCGCCTAATTAAAAATAACCCTGACAAAAAAATAACATCCTTAAATAAACAAGGAAGCTACTGTAAAACAATGAACGAAATAACCTTGTTATCTTTACTAGAGTGCTTAGAAAATATAGAAAACAATAATAACGTTCAACAAATTAATGTTAAGCAAAGTATAGCAGAAAATGCAATTTTATCTTTAAACCGAATGCTATCGATTAAATAAAAAGGTTGCTATTATAAATTATTTTGGAGATAGTTAAAACACTGGTTCGTAACCTAGTGTTTTAATTATTTTTAATTATGAAAATAGGGAGACATAATATATATGAAAAAAAGTATTGTTGCAGATCTAATGTTATTAATGGTTGCTCTCGTATGGGGTGCAACCTTCATAGCCGTACAAAATGCTATAGACCTTTTACCTCCGCATAGCTTTAACGCTATTCGATTTCTAACAGCGTCAATTATTATATTATTTCTAACTATTATTTTTGATAAAAAAAGTTTATTAAACATTACCAAAGAGATATGGATTGCAGGTTCATTACTAGGTTTATTTCTTTTCTTTGGATATGCCTTTCAAACTTTTGGATTATTATATACTTCAGCTTCAAAAGCAGGATTTATTACTGGACTTAATGTGGTATTAGTACCTATTTTCTCAACTATTCTTCTAAAATCACGACCTAAAATAACATCAATTATAGGTGTGGTATTGGCAGCTATTGGTTTATATATAATGACTGCAATTGGTAATACTAATTATTCGTTTGGTGATTTTTTGGTGTTCCTATGTGCAATATTTTTTGCATTGCAAATCGTAACTACGGGAAAATATGCGCCCAAATATTCTGCATTTATACTAGCATGGATTCAAATAACCGTAGTCGGGATTTTAAGCTTATTATCAGCATTCATTTTTGAGGATACAACTGCTCTAACTAATCTACGTGTATTACTAAATAAAAATGTTTTTATTGCTTTATTAATTACTTCAGTATTTGCTACTGCTTTAGCTTTTTTAGCTCAAACAACTTTTCAAAAGCATTCATCTCCAACAAAAGTAGCAATAATCTTTGCAATGGAGCCAGTCTTTGCTGCAATAACCTCTGTAATTGTTCTAAAAAAAATGTTAAGTATCAATGTAACTATTGGAGGTTCATTAATCTTTCTCGGAATGATTTTAGCAGAAATACCTCCAGAAAAAATAACATCTTTGTTTCACAAGAAAAAGATAAAAATAGATGTAAAAAAACCCTATTAATGAAGGTATTTCATTAATTCTTCCCAAAGCTCCTCTTTGCCAACCCCTAGTTCAGCAGAAAATACTATAATTTTATCATGCGGGTCTATATCTAAAGTTTGCTTTGTGATTTTTTTATGCTTCTCCCACTTTCCTTTAGGAATCTTATCTGCTTTTGTTCCAATAACAATCACAGGTAAATTATAGTGTTTTAGCCAGTCATACATTGCAATATCGTTGTTAGTGGGTGGATGACGCAAATCAGTAATCATAATTACAACCTTTAAATTAGCTCTTACTCTTAGATATTCTTCGATAAACTCAGCCCATTGAGCTCTTTTAGTTTTTGATACCTTTGCATATCCATATCCAGGAAGATCTACGAAATACAACATCTCATTTATTAAATAAAAATTTAATGTTTGTGTTTTTCCAGGATTAGAGCTTGTTCTAGCAAGCGATTTCCTTTGAATCATTTTATTTATTAGCGAGGATTTCCCGACATTAGAACGTCCTACCAGAGCAAATTCTGGTAGAGCATCAATCGGATATTGTTCAGGTTGTACTGCACTTATAACTATCTCAGCTTTATTTACTTTCATTTTTGCTTCACCAGTGCATTCTCTAAAACTTGATCAAGATGATCAACTAATATAAAACGCATATCCTTTTTTATGCTTTCTGGAATATCTTCTAGATCCTTTTCGTTATCTTTAGGCAATATAATCGTTGTTAACCCAGCTCTATGAGCCGCAATTGTTTTTTCTTTCAATCCACCTATTGGAAGTACCCGTCCGCGCAAAGTAATCTCACCCGTCATTCCAACTGTTTTAGAAACAGGAACGCCTGTTAATGCAGATATTACTGCTGTTGCCATCGTAATACCAGCAGATGGTCCATCCTTTGGTATAGCACCCTCTGGAACATGAATATGGATATCATTTTTCTCATTAAAATCTTGATTTATATTTAAGTCTATAGCTTTAGATTTAATATAAGAAAAAGCTGCCTTAGCAGATTCTTGCATAACATCCCCTAATTGTCCTGTGAGAATAAGTGAACCTTTCCCAGGAAATATTGACGCCTCTATTGTTAGAGTATCACCACCTACTGAAGTCCAAGCCAAGCCAGTTGCAGCACCTATTTGATCATTCTCTTCTATTATTCCATATCGATATTTGGGCTTGCCTAAATATTTTTCAATATTTTTAGTTGTAATTTGAACCCTCTTTTTTTCGCCAGAAACAATTATTTTTGCAGTTTTTCTACATAATGTCGCTATTTCTCGTTCTAAATTTCTTACTCCAGCTTCTTTAGTATATCTTCTTATCATTTTAGTAATTGCATCTTCTTGTATATTCATTTTCTCTTTTGATAAACCATGTTCTTTTAATTTTTTCGGTATTAAATAACCTTTTGCAATATGCAATTTTTCTATTTCAGTATATCCCGAAATTTCTAGTAATTCCATACGATCTAATAATGGTCTTGGTATCGTATGAGCTGAGTTAGCAGTTGTAATAAACATTACCTTCGATAAATCATAAGGAATCTCAATATAGTGATCACTAAAAGAGTAATTTTGCTCTGGATCTAGCACTTCTAATAATGCAGATGCAGGATCACCTCGAAAATCAGAATCGATTTTATCAATTTCATCTAATATAAATACTGGATTTACTGTGCCCGCAGTTTTCATACCTTGAATAATTCTCCCTGGCAAGGCTCCCACATAAGTTCGTCTGTGTCCACGTATTTCTGATTCATCACGAATACCGCCCAAAGAAATACGGACAACCTTTCGACCTAATGCCGAACCAATTGATTTCGCTAAGGACGTTTTTCCAACGCCTGGTGGACCAACTAAACACAATATAGGCCCATTCATTTTTTTAACTAATTGTTGAACTGATAAATACTCCAACACTCTTTCTTTAGCTTTATCCAAACCATAATGTTCTTTATTTAGAATTTCCTCAGCACGATTTATATCTAAATCATCATCAGTTGATTCTGACCATGGTATGCTAAAAAGCCAATCTAAATATGTTTGAATAACACCACTTTCAGCTGAAGAACTTGGTATTTTTTCCAATCGGTGAATTTCCTTACCAATCTTATCCTTAACAAGTTCAGGAGCACTAAGCTTTTGTAATCTTTCACGCATCTCTATTACTTCGCTAGCAAGTCCATCTTTGTCTCCTAATTCCTTTTGAATCGCTTTCATTTGTTCACGCAAATAATATTCCTTTTGGGTTTTATCCATTTGTTTTTTTACACGTTGACTAATTTGCTTCTCAAGCTCTAATACCTCATGTTCATCATTAAGTATGCCTATGATTTTTTCTAAGCGTTTTTTTGTAGATATAGTTTCTAAAATAACTTGTTTATCTTTTATTTTTATTGGTAAATAAGAAGCAATCACATCACAAAGTCGTCCATTATCATCTATATCTATTACTGTTGTTAAAGTTTCAGGCGGTATCTTCTTAGAAATATTCACATACTTTTCAAATAAGTCTATTACTACTCTGGATAATGCATCTGTCTCATGATCATTCTTATCCAAATCCTCTATTACCTCATAACTTACCTCATAATAATCATCTTGTTGTAAATACTTAGTTATTTTAGCTCGATACAATCCCTCAATTAAAACTCTAATTGTACCGTTTGGTAATTTTAACATTTGCCTGACCTTAGATATTGTCCCAACATAATATATATCCTTAGGTTCCGGTTCCTCGATTTGAACATCCTCTTGAGTAGCTAAAAAAATTAATGAGTCATCACTAATCATTGAATGATCAAGAGCTTTTACCGATTTATCTCTTCCAACATCAAGATGTAAAACCATACTAGGAAATACAAGCAATCCCCTTAATGGCAAAAGAGGAATTTTTTTTATACCCTCAGTTTTATCCAAATCTGACACCCCCATATATAACTCTATTACTTTATCTATATTTATTATTAACTAATTTCTATATAAAAATTTTAACTTAATTATCGTATTTTGTCTAATTTATCTATGAGTTAATATTAATATAAAAAGACCGCCATTATTGGCGGTTTAGGCTGACTAAAATGTCAAATTTTAAGCACTCTCTTCATCCTTTATGGTTATATCAAGAACTTGCCCACTTTTATTATAAAGTATAGGCGGAACCCCTTTAATTATCGTATCCTTTGTTATTACGCATTTTTCAACGTCTAATCTTGAAGGTAATTCATACATAACATTGAGCAATGCAGTCTCAATAATTGAACGTAATCCACGTGCACCTGTGTTCCTCTTAATTGCTTCCTTCGCAATTATAACCAATGCTTCATCTTCAAATTCTAACTCAACATTATCAAATTCAAACATTTTAATATATTGCTTAACTAGTGCATTTTTAGGCCTAGTTAAAATGTCAATTAAAGCTCCTTCATCTAACGTTTCTAAAGTAGCTAAAACAGGAATACGACCAACAAATTCAGGTATTAAACCGAATTTCAATAAATCCTCAGGCAAAATTTTAGAAAGCGTATCATCTTTTTTAACTTCCGTATTACTTTCAGAACCAAACCCAATTACCTTTTTGCCAATTCTTCTCTTAATAATATTATCAATACCATCAAAAGCGCCACCAACAATAAACAATACATTAGTAGTATCAATTTGTATAAATTCTTGATGAGGATGCTTCCTTCCGCCTTGAGGTGGTACGCTTGCTGTAGTACCTTCAATAATTTTTAGCAATGCTTGCTGAACACCTTCACCTGACACATCGCGTGTAATTGAAGGATTTTCAGATTTTCTTGCAATTTTATCAATTTCATCAATATAAATTATACCTCTTTCAGCGCGTTCTATATCATAATCAGCTGCTTGAATTAATTTTAATAAGATGTTTTCAACATCTTCACCGACATATCCAGCTTCAGTTAATGAAGTTGCATCAGCAATTGCAAATGGTACATTTAATATTTTGGCCATTGTTTGTGCAAGAAGTGTTTTACCGCTACCTGTAGGACCAACAAGTAAAATGTTGCTTTTCTGTAACTCCACATCATCTAATCTGTCTTTAGCATTAATTCTCTTATAATGATTATATACTGCTACAGATAATGTTTTTTTAGCTACATCCTGATCAATAACATACTGATCTAAAATATCTCTAATTTCTTGAGGTTTTGGAATGTCTTTAAGATTATCATTTTCATCTGAATATATCTCTTCGTCAATAATTTCGTTACATAATTCAATACACTCATCACAAATATAAACACCTGGACCAGCGACTAATTTACGAACTTGTTCTTGAGTTTTACCGCAAAAAGAACATTTTAGAGATCCTTTTTCTTCACTAAATTTAAACATATCTATTTCACCCCAATTTTTAAGGTATTTTAAATAGAGAAAAAATCTTATTATCTTACTTTCTATTTTATCATATATAACAAATTTTTATAATCTTATTAGTAAGATTCTTTCTATATTCTATTTAGAAAACATTTAGGTAACCACACTATATTTCTACTATTTACTTTGTTCTACCAATAAATCTATTGTTTTATTAAACTTAATATCGGTCTTAACTCTTTCTATTCCATCTTCATTACTACAAAAAATATTTCTTATTTCCTCAACATCGCGGCTATACAGTTCAGCTATGCGCTCGATTTCTGAATCTACTTCTTCTTCAGAAACTTCAATATTTTCTTTCTCTGTAATTGCTTCTAAAACCAAATCTGATTTTACTCTTATATAGGCATCTTTTTTAAATTGTTCTTTTATAGCCTCTTCATCTATACCTGCATATTGAAGGTATATTTCTAAATTCATGCCTTGTTGATTCAATTGTTGGTCAAAATCTTTAATCATTTTATCAACTTCATTTTCTACCATTATTTCTGGTATATCAACTGTAGCATTTTCTGTAACTATTCTTACTACCTCTTCTTTATAATAGTTATCCTTTTCTTGTTTAGCTTTTGCTTCTAGCCTTTTTTTGGTATCTTCTTTAAGTTCATCTAATGTTTCAAAATCAACATCTTTAGCAAACTCGTCATTTAATTCTGGAATCTGCTTACGCTTTATTTCATGTAAAACCAC
>CAZSSR010000078.1:0-6783 GCA_964609605.1 uncultured Bacillaceae bacterium
ATATTTTTATAATATTTATAAAAGCAAAGGGGAAGAAAGATGGTTCCATATAGAATTGGTTTAATAATATGGGTTAACGACATAAAACCTATAAAAAACTTAGAACGTTTTGGCAATTTAATTTACATATCTAAAAAATTAAAATATGCAATCTTGTATATAGATAAAAACGAGTATGAAAATAAGGTTATGCAGATTAAGAAATTTAACTTTGTTAATAAGATAGATTTATCGTTAAATATTGAAGTAAGTAATTTTTTTGCAAATAATGCAACCGAGTGCGGAACTTAATTATAATTTTTCATAATATTTTGGCTTAGGTATTTTATTAGATGGATATGTTTTAATCCAATAATAGAATACCATTTTTAGTTTATATGTGTATAATTAAGAAAGTTTAATTAAATGAGGTATAGGAGTTAATATATGGAGCAGTGGAAAAAGAACCTATATATACTTTGGGGAGCTGGCTTTATTCTAATGGCAGCAATGTCTTCAATTATGCCGTTTTTGCCTTTGCATATTGAAAAAAACATGGGTATAGAATCTCAAAATGATATAATTATGTGGTCAGGATTAATCTTCGGAATTAATTTTTTAACTGCATTTCTTGTTGCTCCTTTGTGGGGTAAATTAGCGGATAAGCACGGACGTAAAATAATGATATTAAGATCTGGGTTTGGTATGGCATTAGTTACTATATTAATGGGATTTGCTACAAATGTTTTTCAATTGTTCTTTTTACGTTTAATAAACGGTTTAGTTGTTGGGTTTAATCCTGCATCAATTGCCCTAGTAGCAACTAATACGCCAAAAGAAAAGACAGGATATGCTTTAGGACTACTTACGTCAGGAGCCGTCGCTGGTACAATTATCGGTCCTTTATATGGTGGAATTTTAGCGGAATACATTACATATAATCAAATATTTATTTTTACGGGTTTTCTGATATTTATTGCCGCACTAATAGTCCTTTTTTTTGTAAAAGAGAGCTTTGTTCTAGATAAAAATATTATAAGTAAGAGTATGATTGAAGACTTTAAAACGATAGTACGTACAAAACCCTTAGCCTCTGTTTTTTTAGTAGTGTTTATAATTCAATTCGCTATTATGAGCATAAATCCTATACTGTCATTATTTGTAATTGAATTAGAACCTCCAGGAGGGAAGATTTCCTTTTTTGCAGGTCTAATTGCAGCGGCAGCTGGTTTTACTAATGTGTTTTCAGCACCGAGTTTAGAAAAATTAGGCGATAAATTTGGTCCTGAGAAAGTGCTCTTTTACTCCATGTTAGGAGCCGCAATTTTATTTGTGCCACAAGGTTTCTCTACTAATGTATGGCAATTGATGTTTTGGCGGTTTTTATTAGGATTTGCTTTAGGAGGTTTACTACCTTCTATAAATTCTATTATTAAAAAGTTTGCACCTAAGGGAATGGAGAGTATTACATATTCCTATAGTAGTAGCGCAAGCTTTCTCGGAAATTTATTAGGACCGATTATCGGAGGCATATTAGCAGGCTTTATTGGGTTTAATGGAATATTTTTTATTATCGCTGGTTTATTAGCATTAAGTGGAATAATAGTGAGAATATTTATATATAGATAAATTATCTAAATAAGTTATAAAAACCCAATATTCATATATTCGACACATTATCGTCATATTAATATATTGACTTTAGGCAATTCGAGCATTACTTTTAATATAGTATGGTTAGAATAAATTAATAAATTTAATTTTGGAAAAGCGAAGTAATAATATTAAATAATAATATTAGCAATTTTTTATGAAACATTTTCAAATGATTATATTAGACCTAAAAGGCATGACAATTTAAGTATACTTTCTATCATATGATAGTTTGTAGATATCGCCTATATTTGTGGGGTGAATAATATTTAAGAGCTTTGACTTGAAGGGATGGTGATAATTAAGAGAGATTGATTTTTTTGAAGTACATATTTATACGAATATGTATCTAAGTAACAATGTTTTATATAAGATTTTGAAATTTATTATGATTTTTATTATTAAAAAAACAATTTGATTTAAACCATGTAGATTTCTAGATTGTAAAAGAAATCTAGTGGATTCTAAAGGAGGATTTATTTAATGACTAAAAGAGCATTAATAGGTGGATTTTCAACTTTAATTGTGGGCCTTATAGCATGTATAACAAGTGTTTTGTTTTTTTTCCAAAACTATTTTGACATTTTAAGAGGATTTTATGATAATGCGAAAGGACCTTCAACTGTATTACAGGTGTATCAACAGCCTATACTTACACAAGTTACATTTGTTTGTGGCCTTATGCTAATTGTAGCTTCTTATGGATATTTTATTAATAGAAAATGGTCTTTCAATCTTGGTCTTATAGCAACAGTAATTGGTTTATGGTCTACTTGGATGTTAGCTATGTTTCCATTAATGATTGGTATGGCACCACTTCACATGCTTAATTTCATGCTGATTGCTGCTACTTTCTTTATTATTTTGATTACAGAAAAAACAGAACTTAAAATTATATTAACTAGCTTTGTTTTCGGAATGGCTTATGTTATGACTTTTATGAATGGTAATGCGTCTTTACAAAAGATTATTGGAACAAGTTTAATGCTTAAGAAAACTGCTTCTGCTCCAACAGCTCATATTGCATTTTTAAAAATGAATGAGAATTCAGGATTGATTTATGATGCTATTCAATTAGTTAATTGGGTTGGCGCATTGTTATTTGCAATAGTATGCGTTGCAGTTATTTTCCGTAAAAGCTGGGTATTACCTGTTGCTCTACTAGCATCATTGATATCTATAACTGCTGGATCACCAGTAGCTTATCTTGATTCAGTGGCTACTTCTAGTTTATCAATGTTTTCTTATGGTCCAATAATAGCTTTTGTAGTATTAATAGGATTATTAGTATTCCGTGAGAAACTTTGGTCTGAAGACAAAATATCTTTACGTAAAAAAATTACAAGTAAGGTTTAATAATAATATATAAAAAAAGACTGTATAAATGTATAAATACAGTCTTAAGACGAATAATTAAAAAATTACTTAAGAGAAAGCTAACGGCTTTCTCTTAAGTTTTTTTAATATAAAAGTTAGTATAACATTTATTAAATAAATAGTTATACTAATAAGTGTAATTATTGAATCTACAAGTGTAATTACAAAATATGATATAATATAATAAAGTTTCTAAGAGGGGAAAGTAGCAAAAGTGAAAAAGAAAATTTTACTGCTAGTTATAATTTCTCTATTAATTTCAATAGTTATTATACCTGTAAATATAGAAGCAGAAAATTCTATCTATTTTTATTCGCCATATCCTCAGGGAACAATTGGCTTAAGCAAGCCTGAACTTGGCTGGACAGTTTTTTTAGGAGATAATGAGGTTGAAAGCATAACCTTTTTATTAAATGGCAATTTGATAGACGTCGAATATGATGAAGAAAGAGAAACTTTTTATGCGAAGCCCGACTATCTTCTATCAGGAGACAATGATGTAAAGGCTATTTTAAAATTAAAAAACTGGACAAATATTATAGAAAAAACTTGGTCTTTCAATGTCAATGAATTATCCTTAGCTTCATTACCATATCCCAACGAAAAACAATTAACTGCCTTAAATTACGCAAATGATTACAGATTTGTACTTGGGCTACCACTATTTGAATTTAATAACTCTTTAAATATGGCTGCTCAGAAACATGCTGATTATCAGGCGAATTTAAATATATTCTCGCATAATCAAATAGTTGGGAATGAGGGTTTTTTTGGGGAATCCGTATTAGAAAGAGCGAATTATTATGGCTTTTATGGTAATCTTTATGAAGATATTAGCTATCAAAGCGATAGTTCAATTCAAATTTCAGTAGACAGCCTTTTTGATGCTCCATACCATAGGATTCCTTTTCTAATTCAAGATAATCAATATTTTGGTTATGGTATGAATAAATATTATCATGTTCTTAATTTTGGGAATGATAAAATTTCAGAAACTAGTTTAGTAGCGTATCCTGGTCCTAATCAAAACAGTGTTCCAGTGGTATGGTTAGATTATGAGATTCCTGATCCTTTGCGATTTTATCCAGAATCTCCTAAGGAGGTAGGATATCCAATTGTAGTTGGTATCTATGGGAAGGACTATTCGAATTTAAAAGTTAATTTTGCTGGTTTGTGGGATATGGAAAATAACGAGATTCCTTTTTATTTAAATTCTCCTAAGGGTACTGGAGGAAATGACGAGCATTTAGATCAAGAAATTATTATTATACCTAAAAAGTCTTTAGATTTTTCCAGAACATATAAAGTTAGAGTTCAATTAGAGGTAACTGAAAATGAAATTAAAAGAAATGTAGATAATACTTGGTATTTTACAACTGTTAGCAAAGAAGATAATAAAACGGGATTAATTCACACACAATATATCTATCCGCCACTTAGCAATGATTCACAAACTGTTCGATTTAAATTAGGACAACGATATATATGGATTGACGAATTAAGCTACCCATTAGATGCAGTTCCTTTTATTGAGAATAATAGAACAATGGTGCCAATTAGAGCATTAGGCAATAGTTTAGGAGCGTATGTAACTTGGGATTCTGCTACAAAAACTGTTATATATAAAAAGGATAATCTTTCAATAATATTACCTATTGATAAGAATTATGTAACTGTTAATCAAACGGAAATTTTATTAGATCAAGGTGCTATAATAAAGGATGGACGTAGTTATGTTCCTTTACGCTTTATAAGCGAGCAACTAGGAGCAAATGTAGAGTGGGTAGAAGAGAATAGAGAAGTTATAATTATCAATAAGATAAATCAGTAAATTACTGATATGAAAGTAATTATAACAACATTAACCTGAAGGAATTTTATAAAAATTGTTATAGATTATATTTACATTAAATTAATTATATAGTATTATTACCACAAATAGTATGTTTATATTGATTATATCACTTGGGAGCTAAAGATGAAGATAAGTCTGTCTAAGAAAGCAAAAAATTGTATTTTATCAAAAGATATTTATTCTGATAAGGGTACGTTATTATTGGTTCAAGGACATAAATTGGATAAGAATGATATTAATTTGCTACAAAGTCAAAAGATAAAAGAAATTTTCATTGAAAAGGATCCGGAAAAAATAGAACGGGTTTTATCAGATTTATATTCAAAGGGAATATTAGGGGTAGAGACATTATTTAGTGAAGCCTCCAATAATAAGAAAATTGAATTTAGTAATGCAATTAATGCAGTTAATGAGATTAGAGATTATGTTTTTATACATAAGGAGCTTTTATTCCAAGTATTTATGAAAAGCAGTATTGATGACTACACTATACAACATTCTTTAAATGTCAGTATTTTATCATCTTTTTTGGCTGAGCTACATGGATTAAGTTCTGAAGACATATTACGTATTGGTCATGCGGGCTTATTGCATGATATTGGTAAATCCCTTATCCCAAAAGAAATACTTTTAAAGCCAGGAAAGTTGACGAAAGATGAATTTATAGTTATGAAAAATCATTCAATATTAGGATATGAGCTTTTAATTAAAAATGGTATAGTTGATGAATATATATTATCCGCTACAAAAATGCATCACGAGCGATTAAATGGCATTGGGTATCCTTATGGGTTAAAAGGTGATAACATATCGCTAGCAGCCCAAATAGTAGCTATAACAGATGTTTTTGATGCTATATCATCTAAAAGGGTATACAAAAATCCTCAAACAATTATTACAGCATATCAGGAATTAAGAGATAGTGCTTTCAACAATGAATTAAATGCTAGTTTGGTATTTAAATTTTTAGCTAGAATATCTTTTATTTTTATAGGCAGAAAAGTTCTATTAAGTAATAATATGATAGGGAAGATTATCAAACCAAATAATTTTGATAATGAAAGACCTTTGATTGAAGTAGATGGGGAATTTATAAATTTAAATCAATATCCGGATATAAAGATGACGAATTTTATTGATTAAATGAGGAAGATTTCTAGAGATAGTGCTTTAGAGGGAGTGGTAACTTGAATAAATCGAGAATTATAGATATGGTTGGGAAATTAACTAAAACTGCTGGTACTAACAGTGGAATAAATAAAATAATATACGGTTACTCAAAAAAAATAAAAAATTTTAACGGAGAAAATTCTTTATTGGTTCAAGTAAAAAAGCTTTATAGATATTATATTGATCCTAGTACTAGTAAATCAAAAAAAGCTTTAATTGGTGCAGGGTTATTATATTTTATTATGCCGTTTGATGTAATTAATGATTTCTTACCAGGCTTAGGATATTTAGATGATGGAGTGGCAATTGCCTATGTTTTTTCTCTTGTTAATAAAGAATTGGGAGAGTATGAAAAAAATGAAGAAATGGTGGTAGAAGATTAATAATATAAGCGTGAATAAGCCGTACTGAGTTTAGATGGAGTTATGTGTAAATCTTATCTGATCAGAGTACGGCTTTATAATTGTCTCATTATTTTACTATTAAAATATTATTTTAATCAGTTCTTAAGGATTCAATAAATTTCATTAAAGAAGATCTCTGTTCTGGTGTTAATTTTAAAGTGGTATCAACTAAATTTTGAATGTCCGGGGGTAAAGATTTTAGGTAGCTACTATGTTCTTGACCAATTCTATCAATTATATCTTCAAGTAATAGTTTTGATTCGTCTAAAGACTTATACACTTCTATAAGTGAATTAAGAGAAAAATTATTTTCACTCATATACACTCTGTTCTTCATATGTTAGT
>CAZSSR010000079.1:0-6681 GCA_964609605.1 uncultured Bacillaceae bacterium
CATCTTTTCAGCTTCTTCCCTGCTCTTCTCATGATCATAACCCAATAAATGCAAAAACCCATGAAGAGTCAAAAAACCTAATTCACGATTAAAGGAGTGCTCATACTCCTCAGATTGCCTTATAACATGCGAAACCGATAAAATTATGTCCCCTAACAAATTAGGCATCAGTATATCTACTGTATCATTAAAAATAAATTCAATATCCTCATCAGTTGATTCATTCATAGCAAATGATAACACATCTGTTCCTTCATCAATTCCACGATAATCAAGATTAAGCTGTTGAATCATCTTTTCATCAACAAGCATTACGGATACCTCACCATCATTAACATTTTCTAAACTTGCCGCCTCCTGAATTACCATATTGATTATATCATTTTCTTTTTTTGTAATCTCTTTTATATTCTGTTTATTTATTATCTCGATCTCAATCATAAGCTATTATTTGCTCCCTTATTCTCTTCAAGTTCTTTATCATCAGGATACTCAATCCGAGAATGAAATATACCCTTTAGGTTTTCTAGCAATGAAACTGAAATTATATCTAATTCCTTAAAAGTTAAATCACACTCACTAAGCTGACCATCAATTATATCCTCTTTAATAATTTTGTTAACTGTCTCTTCTAATGTTTCGTTAGTTGTTTTATTTAGTGACCTTACTGCTGCTTCAACACTATCTGCAATACCCACTATAGCAGCCTCTTTAGTTTGAGGCTTTGGTCCTAAGTATCTGTATTCATTTTCAAGAATAGGCTCATCAGATTCTTTAAGTGCCTTATTATAAAAATATTTAAGTACTGATGTACCATGATGTTGCAAAACTATATCTTGAATTGCAATAGGTAATTTATATTCTTTTAACATTTCTACCCCATCTTTGGGATGAGCTAAAATAATATTTTTGCTTATATTAGGAGAAATTTTGTCATGTGGGTTCTCTAAATTTAATTGATTCTCCACAAAAAACGTTGGTCTTTTTGTCTTACCTAAATCATGATAATAAGCACCAACTCGTGCTAATAATCCATTTGCTCCTATAGCTTCAGCAGCTGATTCAGCAAGATTCCCAACAATAATACTATGATGATAAGTGCCTGGCGTTTCAATTAGTAATTTACGCAATAAGGGATGATTAGAATTAGAAAGCTCAGTTAATTTTATTGGTGATAATACTCCAAATACAGATTCAAGTAAAGGTAATATGCCTATCA
Organism: uncultured Bacillaceae bacterium; assembly: GCA_964609605.1. GTDB lineage: Bacteria > Bacillota > Bacilli > Tepidibacillales > Tepidibacillaceae > CAZSSR01. Next base: position 1,220 of record CAZSSR010000079.1, read on the forward strand.
TTAATATAACGGATATTATTCCATTAATTATCCCGAATGTTGTCATTTGTATGCCTTCTCTAACAGAATAGATTTGTATCGACAACAATATAATTACCGTTACAGATAATAAGTTAAAAGCAGCTACAACTAACCCTGCGTAAAATAAAGAGGAACGTTGTTTAATATTCTTCATTGCAAAAGCGCCTGCAATACTCCCCATTAATAAAACAAAACCATACTTATAATCAAAAATCATAGTTTGGTCGGTATTAAAGATTAAACTGGCATATATGCTAAATATGATGCCAGTAACAATGGCAAATCTTAAGCTAAATAATGAAGTAATTAACATTACCCCAAATGCCATAGGTGCTAAATAACCTACAGCAGGATTATTATACCCTTTATTAATAAATCCTAATAAACTAATACTTGTATAAACTAAAGTAATTATAACAAATAACATTAATAACTGAAAATTATTTTGATGCAAAGACGGATTCATTCTTCTAATACTATAATATAATAATAGAAGTAGCAAAACTACTATTAAAGCTAACCCAAGAAAAGGCCATATTGTAGAAGATTCTTTTAATAATCCAACTGCATTTAATCTATCAAATATTTTACTATCAACTATCTGACCTTCACTAACTATTAACTCATCCTTTTTAATATAAACTGGTTCTATATCATTTTCAGCCTCTTCCCTACTTAAACGAGTTTTTTCAGAATCATAAAAGTAATTGGGTTTAACAAAATACTTAGTAATTTCATTCGCTAGGTTTATTATCTTCTCATCTTCGTCATAAGGATTTGAGTTGTTTAAATCTTCTACCTGTTGGTATGCTCCATCAAGCTCAGATAACATTATATTTGAGCCCAAAACTACATCTAAGGTTGTTATAGATATATATTTTAAATTTTTTATTTTTTCTTCAGAAAGCGATACAATAGTTCCTATATATTTATCATCTAAGAAACCAACACCAGTTATATTTTTTATAAAATCAATTTTCTCTTGTTCTGTTTTACCAACATGAATATCCTCATTTAGTAAATCATACGCAATTTCAATCTCATCAAATAATATATTCAATTTATTTTTCTGATCGTCAATAATTGTGTAATCAACACTATATACTTCGTTAACCCTATCTGCAGCCTCTTTCTTTTGCCGATTTGTTTCATTTTCATCAACAGCTTTTATTGGAGAATATAAGGTTACCGTACTTATTTCTCCTTCTTCTAACTGGTAAGTATCCGGAATAACTTGCATCAATAGCAATAAATACATAATTAACCCTAATAATAAATACATAGAGATCTTCACAATTAAATTGTGTTTCCACCCAATTAATATATCTTTTATAATCTCTTTTCTTTGTTTTCTCATTTACATTCCACCTCTTTTTTATCCGATTTCGATGAGAGATTGATTGTTAGCAAATTGCGTATCAACTATTTAGCTTCTAATTCATAGGCATTGATGATTTTTCGTACTAAATTGTGTCTAACTACGTCTTTATCGGATAAATAAATAAATCCTATTTCATTAATATCGCTCAATATTATTTCCGCTTTCTTTAAACCAGATTCCTTACCTTTTGGTAAATCAATCTGAGTTATATCCCCATTTACCACCATTTTCGATCCGTGCCCCAATCTCGTTAAAAACATCTTCATTTGCTCTGAAGTAGTATTTTGTGCCTCATCCAAAATTACAAATGAATCATTAAGGGTTCTCCCACGCATATATGCCAATGGTGCAATTTCAACAAGCCCTCGTTCTAGATACTTGTTTACTTGCTCGACACCTAATAAATCAAATAAAGAATCATAAATAGGGCGTAAATATGGATTAACCTTTTCCTGAAGATCTCCAGGTAAAAATCCTAAGCTTTCTCCAGCTTCAACAGCGGGTCTCGTTAAAACAATTTTTTTCACCTTGCCTTGTTTTAATGCAAGAACTGCTAGAACTACAGATAAAAATGTCTTGCCTGTTCCTGCAGGACCTATTCCAAATACAATATCCTTTTTTCTAATAGTTGTTATAAAATGTTTCTGCCCTAATGATTTTGCCAGTATGTTTTTCCCTTTATATGTAGTTATTATTATTTCATCAAAAAGTTCCAATAACTCATCCGTCATATTTTTATCTGCTAATTCTAAAGCATAATAAATATCATGTTCAGATAATAAATAGCCATTGTTAATTAATCTTATTAAGATCTCAAGCATATGAGCTATTTTGTCAACTTCTTCTTGCTCTCCTGCTAAAATAATATTTTCATTCCTAGTTAAAATTTGAATATTTGTTTGGCTTCCAATAATATTCAAAAAAATATCATTTGTTCCAAAAAGTGATAATCGCTCTTCTATATTTCTTATAGCAATTTCTTTTGAGTAACCTTCTAATTGCAAATTATCTCATTCTCCTTATATCATAAAATATATTTAATCTTATTTTATCATTATTCAATACTTTTGATATGATTTTTTCATTTACAATTTTACTAACAGAATTTATTTTACTATATAAATCCTCTTTTGTCTGTTCAAATGAAATTATATAGTCCTCTGAATCAGTTAAAAAAACCGTTGCCCTTTAAGGCCAACGGTTTTTTGATAAATCAGTAATTAATTATATATTATTCTCTTATCTAAATCCGTTTAGATAAAAAATAGGGATTCTTTGAACGCGGTATCTCCAAAATCTGAGACCATATTATTCCTTGCCTAACATCCTCTAAATAAATATCAGCTTTATTTAAAGCTTCTTTTTTCGGACACCTATTTTCATCAATATTATTGCTATTTTCCAAATTTTTCACTCCTTTAGTTCTGAAATTAATCAATTATTATCATTATTTTTTTTAGAATCCATAGAACTAATTGCGTTTCTCATATCTGAATCAGCATTAATATTTTTAATGTTTAAATAATCCATAACTCCTAAATTACCATTTTTTAATGCTTCAGCCATTGCTAATGGAACTTGGGCTTCTGACTCAACAACCTTAGCCCTCATCTCTTGTACCCTAGCTTTCATTTCTTGTTCAAGTGCTACGGCCATTGCTCTTCTTTCCTCGGCTTTAGCTTGAGCTATTTTCTTATCTGCTTCAGCTTGATCTGTTTGAAGGGTTGCACCTATATTTTTACCGACATCAACATCGGCAATGTCAATCGACAATATTTCAAAGGCTGTTCCAGCATCAAGCCCTTTTGCTAAAACGGTTTTCGATATTGTATCAGGATTTTCTAATGTTTCTTTATGTGTGTTTGCTGACCCAATCGTTGTTACAATTCCTTCGCCTACCCTTGCAATAATTGTTTCTTCACCGGCACCCCCAACCAAACGGTCGATATTAGCTCTAACTGTAACCCTAGCTCTCGCTTTAACTTCTATACCATCCTTAGCCACTGCTGCTACTATTGGAGTCTCAATAACCTTTGGATTAACGCTCATTTGTACAGCTTCTAACACATTCCTTCCTGCCAAATCGATTGCAGCAGCTCGTTCAAATCCTAAAGAAATATCAGCTCTTTCTGCTGCAATCAATGCATTAACAACTCGGTCAACATTGCCGCCAGCTAAATAATGACTTTCAAGTTGGTTCGTTGTAACTGGTATACCCGCCTTTCTTGCTTTTATTAACGGATTTACAATTCTTGACGGTATAACCCGACGCAATCTCATACCAACAAGAGTAAAAATACCCACCCTAACTCCAGATGCTAATGCAGATATCCATAATAATACTGGTACAAATGTAAAAAATACAATCAGAAAAATAAATATAAGCGCTATAAACAAAATTAGTGTAATATCAAAGCCCATTAAAATAACCTCCATTTATTATTTTATCTCTCTAACAACTATTCTTGTTCCCTCAACCATTATTACTTCGACTTCTTTCTTAATATCAATAAAATCACCCTCAGTTATAACATCATATCTTATTTCATCAATTTTCATTGCACCTGATGGTCTAAGCTTTGTGATAGTGATTCCTTTTGCACCAAGTAATTTTTTATCGTTTTTATGTGATATATATCCTTCTTCATTCTTTTGCTCTTCCTTTAAAATAAATCTATTCCATACTCCTCTATGACCGAAATACTTAGCCAATATGATTGCTAATATTATATTAACAACAATTGCTACTAATAAGCTTATTAAGCCAATAGTGGAACTATATGCTGCAAGTATAATACCAACACCTAAAGCTATTATACCCAAAACACCAAACACACCAAACCCTGGTATAAATATTTCAATACTCATTAAAATGAATCCTATAACAAACAAAGCAACTGATTCTAACCCTGCAAAACCAGCAATATAATGTCCAAAAAAATATAAGAAGAAGGATATTAATCCTGTTATTCCAAAAATTCCGAATCCTGGTATGAATAACTCTAATAGTAATCCTGCAATACCGATAATTAATAGTACTGGAGCTATGTATGGGTTTGTCACAGCTCTAGCAAGTTTTTCTGCAGGTGATAGATCTAGTTCTACAATACTGACATTCGTATAACCCAAATCAGATATTAATTCATCACGAGAATTTACCATTCCATCAGCAATACCATATTCTAAAGCTTTTTCAGAGCTTAAGGTTATTAATTGACCGTTTTTCGTAATTCCAGATATCTCAATAGATGGATCCACCATACCCGCTACTATCTCTGAATTTTTACCATTATGGTTTGCTGCAGCTTCCATTTTTTCAATCCAATATGATGTAATTTTAGGGTCAACCTCATCTCCATCTATAGTCCTGACTGCAGCATCACCTATACTACTATTAGGTTTCATGTATATTTTATCCGCACATAGCGAAATATATGAACCAGCTGATATAGCATTATTTTTTACATAAGCTATTACTGGGATATCACTATTTAATATTAATTCACCTATATTAGTCGCAGCCATTATCTCCCCACCAGGTGTATTTATTTCCATAATTATTAAGTCTGCAGTAGCTTCCTCCGCCTCAGTAAACGCTCGTACTAAAAAGCTTTCTAATCCTCTTTCTATTGTCTGCTCTACTGGAACAATGTAGATTAATGTCTGTTCCTCATACGCCTCTACAGATGGTATAACACCAATAGGTGATATTCGTAATGCCATTGCAAAAATAATTAGGATGCTGTAAAAAATAATTTTCCGCTTCAAGGTAACCCCCCTCAATCCTATATATTTAATAATATAGAAACTAATTACATTATATCAATTAATATAATAAAATAAACCAACTTAAATTAAACGCTATCAAAAAGAGTGTATCATTTTATGATACACTCCTCATTTACTATTTAAGATAAAATTTCTAATACTAGTTTATTAATCAACTTGCCATCAGCTTTACCCTTTACTTTTGGCATTACTGCTGCCATAATCTTACCCATTTCAGATTTATTAGTTGACCCAATTTCCTGAATGGTTTCTTGTACAATCCTTTTTATTT
>CAZSSR010000080.1:0-6662 GCA_964609605.1 uncultured Bacillaceae bacterium
CTATAAAAGAGGCTACTGATAATAAAATAATTGATATCCAAAATCCCCAACCTGTTATAGGCTCGATACCAAAGTAATATAATGCTATCCCAGCCCATATTAATGGTGCCCCAGGTATAATAGGCATAACTATTCCGATAAAACTAAGTATAAATAAAACAGAAATAATAACCCATAATAAAATATCCATTATTTTACCCTCCAATACATAATTATATAGATCTAAATAAATCATTTTTATCTAACCTTTATGCATTTATTACCTGATTGAATTCCCCTAACCATACTTTTATGTTATAATAATGTAAATTTATTCAATTAAAATTATTTAGGAGGTATTTTTTATGCAAGAAGGTATAGTTAAATGGTTCAATGCTGATAAAGGTTATGGCTTCATTCAGGTTGAAGATGGAGATGATATATTTGTGCATTTTTCCGCAATCCAATCCGATGGTTTTAAATCTTTAAGCGAAGGTGACAAGGTTGAATTTGAAGTAACTGATAGTGAACGCGGTCCTCAAGCGATTAATGTAACAAAATTAGGGTAACAAATTAATAGCCTAAACGATTCTTTTATGTAATAGAGTTGTTTAGGCTATTTTTATTATTTAGTACAAACAATAGTTAAAAATTATCACTACCTGTATTAATAATTGGTTGTGCACCCCTATCCGATACAATTGCAACCATTAGATTATTTATCATCTGAATTTTTCTTTCTTCATTTAACTTAACTATACCATCTCGTTCTAGTCTTTCAATAGCCATTTGTGTCATACCAACAGCTCCCTCAACAATCATCTGTCTTGCAGCAATAATAGCTGATGCTTGTTGGCGCTGTAACATCGCACTTGCGATTTCTGTTGAATATGCAAGATGTGTTAAGCGCGCTTCAATAACTAGAACGCCTGCCATATTTAAACGTTCCTGTAATTCTCTGGTTAACTCATCTGCTACATCAGAAGAATTTCCTCTTAAAGAAAGTCCTTCTAAATCAAAATTATCATAAGGATATTTAGTAGCTACCTGTCTAAGAGCTGTTTCGCTCTGAATTTCTACAAACTCTTCATAATCATCAACATCAAATGTGGCTTTAGCAGAATCCACTACCTTAAAAACAACAACTGCAGCAATTTCAATTGGATTTCCTTCTACATCGTTTACTTTTAATTTTGTACTATTAAAATTTCTTACTCTTAATGATATTTTTTTTCTTTGAGTAAATGGGACTGTCATATACAAACCGCTATCTCTTATAACTCCAATATATTTCCCGAAAAATACAACAACGCCTGCTTGGTTAGGTTGAATAATCGTTAACCCACTAAACAAAACTAACCCGAAAAATACAACCGTGCTACCTAAAATTACAGCTACAGTTGTCTGTAAATAAACTAAAAATAAACCTGAAAAAATAATTATTAAAGATAAAAGAATACCTAAAAAACCATTAGCTCTCCATACTTTTTTTTCTTCCATAAATCGTTCCTCCTCATTAAATTATTTATTCAGATAAGACAAACTAAATTTAATTTAATATTCGATTTATTTGTATTATGATATGTATATGTTATCATTATTATGGTTAATAAACAAAGTTAGGGTGATATTTATGGAAAATAATAAGATATACGACGTTATTATTGTAGGTGCTGGGCCAGCTGGAATTTTTGCTAGCTATGAACTTAGCAAAATTAACCCTTCTTTAAAAATATTACTTTTAGATAAGGGTCAGAATATAGCAAAACGCACTTGTCCTATTAGTAAGGGTACTTTAACTAAATGTCCTACTAGTAAAAAATACGAATATAAAAGCTGTTATCCTACTTGTGCTTTAACTGGCGGTTGGGGAGGTTCTGGAGCTTTTTCTGACGGTAAATTTAATATTACTACTGATTTTGGTGGTTGGATGGATGAATATATTAATAAGACAGAATTATTAGAATTAATTGAGTATGTTGATCAAATCAATCTAGATTTTGGAGCTACTGAAGAGATACATGGAAGTCTTGAAATATATGAATCGATTGAAACTCTTGAAGAAGAAATTGATGTAATTGAAGAGATGTTCAGTAACAACCCGACATTGGAAACGAAAATTAAATTAAAAGATCTAAAAAAACAGCTTTATTCCTTAAATAAAATATATGAAATAGAACAACGAGCAACATCTATTGGTATGAAACTTTTAAAAGCTAAAGTTCGTCATATTGGAACAGATGAAAACCAATTATTATTAATTAAAATGTATGATTATTTAATAGAAAAAATTGAGATAATTTTGAGTACAAAAGTTAAGGATATAATTGTTGATAACAACAAAATTAAAGGTGTTATTTTAGAAAATAATGATAATATATACTCTAATTACATATATATTGCGCCAGGAAGGGATGGTTCTGAATGGTTGACGAATATCCTATCTAAACAGGGTCTTGCTTTAAAAAATAACCAAGTAGATATTGGAGTTCGTGTGGAAGTCCCTAATGCAGTTATGTCAGATATAAACAAGCATCTATACGAAGCAAAGCTTATATATAATGCGCCAACCTATAATAATCTAGTTCGCACATTTTGTTCAAATCCCTCTGGTAGAGTGGTAATTGAAAACCATAGTGGCATTATGACTGTTAATGGACATGCTTATAGAAATGATCTGAAAAAGCAACTTAATACTAACTTAGCATTGTTGGTCTCACATAATTTTACCGATCCCTTTAATGAACCAATACAATACGCTAAATATATCTCTAAACTAGCTAATATGTTAAGCAACAATAATGTAATCATTCAAAGATATGGTGATTTAAGAAATGGAAGACGCTCGACTGAAAGACGAATTAATAAAGGCTTCACTGAACCAAGTTTAAAAACTGCTGTTCCTGGAGATTTAGCATTAGTAATCCCCCATCGAACAATGATGTGTATTATCGAAATGATTGAAGCACTAGATAAAATTTCTCCTGGATTTGCAAGTGACCACACGCTATTATATGGTGTAGAGGCAAAATTTTATTCTGCTAGACCTAATTTAAGTAAGACCTTTGAAACAAATATTAAAGATTTGTATGTTGGTGGCGATGGTGCTGGTATTACCCGTGGATTAGCACAAGCTAGTGCTTGTGGAATAGTCGTCGCTAGGGATATAACAGAGAAAATTAACAATAAGGAGTGAAATAAATGGAAGAAAAAAAGTTTGTTAAAGAAATTCAAAACATGGAAGAAAATTATTCTCGTTGGTATCTTGATATTGTAAAAAAAGCGGACCTTATGGATTACGGTCCCGTTAAAGGGACAATAATATTCAAACCATATGGCTATGCTATTTGGGAAAACATTCAAAAAGACTTAGATAGAAGGTTTAAAGAAACTGATCATGAAAATGCTTATTTTCCTTTATTGATACCTGAATCTTATTTACAAAAAGAAATGAACCATGTAAAAGGTTTTGCTCCTGAAGTTGCTTGGGTAACACAAGGTGGCAATGAAATATTAGAAGAACGCTTAGTTATTAGACCAACATCTGAAACTATTATCTGCTCGATGATGAGTCAATGGATTCATTCATATCGCGACTTACCTTTAAAATTAAACCAATGGGCTAATGTTATGCGTTGGGAAAAATCAACAAAACCATTCCTTAGAACTTCTGAATTTTTATGGCAAGAAGGACATACAGCTCATGCTACTAACGAAGAAGCTGAAGAAGAAACACTAACAATGCTGAATATTTATAAATCATTTGCAGAAGAAATAATGGCAATGCCGGTTATAACAGGTAAAAAGACTGAAAACGAGAAATTTGCTGGTGCTGTTCATACTTACAGTATAGAAGCATTAATGAGTGATGGTAAAGCATTGCAGGCTGGAACATCACATAATTTAGGTCAGAATTTTTCTAAAGTATTTGAAATCCAATTTTCAGATAATGATAATAAATTACAATATGTATATCAAACCTCATGGGGTGTTTCGACACGTTTAATTGGAGGTTTAATTATGACACATAGTGACGACAGGGGTTTAGCTTTGCCACCGAAAATCGCACCAATACAAGTAATTATTATTCCGATATTACGAAATAACGAAGAGATTGTTTTATTTAAAACAAAAGAGATTGAAAAACAATTAAAAGAGCTTGGTATTAGGGTTAAAGTTGATGCAAGAGATGGAATGAGCCCAGGCTGGAAGTTTAATGAGTATGAAATGCGAGGTGTGCCAATTAGAATTGAAATTGGTCCAAAAGACATAGAAAAAGAACAATTCGTTTTAGCGAGAAGAGATACTGGAGAAAAGGATTTTGTACCTTTGGATCAATTAGCTAGTATTATACCTAGTAAACTCGATGAGATTCAAACTAATATGTTTAATAAAGCAAAACAATTTATGGATTCACATACCTACGAGGCAGAGACTATTGAAGAGATTAAAGAACAATTAATGGAAAGCAAGGGGTTTATCAATAGCTGGTGGTGTAACGACATTAATTGTTTAGAAACTGTAAAAGTCGAAGCAGGTGTAACAGCTAGGGTTATCCCTTTCGAACAACGAGAAGGTCAAGGAAAATGTGTCTGTTGCGGAAAAGATAGTAATACAACTGTTATTCTAGCAAGAGCTTACTAATAATTAAACCTTATTATCCAAATTTCTAGGATAATAAGGTTTTTCAAAATAAAAAAAACCGCAAATCATAATAGATTTACGGCACATAAAAAAATAAACTCTCACCAAACATTGTTTGGTGAGTTAATAATACCATTCTAAACGCTTCTTGTGAATATCTTTTTTTAAAAATTCACATTTTTTATTAAAAATTCTTATGTTTTAGATACTGAAAAGTCGATAAAACGCTATATTACCACAACTTTGCATAATATATTTATTTTATAAAAACTTTTTATTAAATATGCCTAATAATTCCCTAACTATTGTGTTATTATATGTTTTATGTAAATATATTTATATAAGCACCTTCACAGTTTCAAAAGGAGACTAAATAATGAATACATACAAAGCAGATGTCATAATTATAGGCGGTGGCATTGCTGGTTTAGTTGTTGCTGAACTATTGTCCCATAAAAGAAACGTTATATTAATTTCTAAAGAAAATATTGAGAATAGCAATTCCTCCTTAGCTCAAGGTGGAATTGCGGCATCTATAGACAAAAATGATAGTTGGAAAAAACACTTTATTGATACTATTATTGCAGGTAATAAGCATAATATTGAGAATACAACTATGGAATTAGTTAAAAATGCACCAAAGGCAATAGAGCAATTAGTGAATTTAGGTGTCTCATTTGACCGTGATGAAGATAATAATTTTCAATTGGGTAGAGAAGGCGGACATCATAAAAACAGAATTATTCATGCTGGTGGAGATTCTACTGGAAAAAGAATTACAGAATGTTTAATCTCAGCAATTATTAATGACATCACTATTCACTCACATGTAATGGTTTATGATTTATTAATTAATGAGGGAAAATGTGTCGGTGTAATTGCTAAAAATAACGCAAATGAAACTATTGTATATGAAGCTCAACATACAATCCTTGCTACAGGTGGTATGGGTGGATTATATTCAATAACCTCAAACGATTTATCTATAACAGGTGATGGAATAGCTATGGCTTACAGAGCTGGTGCAGATTTAGTCGATTTAGAGTTTATCCAATTTCACCCAACGATGCTTATTACAAAAAAAAATCCTTACGTTTTAATATCAGAAGCAGTTCGTGGAGAAGGAGCTCGCTTAATAAATCAAAACGGTGAATATATTATGGATAAGGTTCATCCACTTAAAGATTTAGCTCCTAGAGATATTGTATCTAGACAGGTCCAAAGTGCCATCCAAAATGGTGATAAAATATATCTAGATATTTCTGCAGTGAAGGATTTTCGTGATCGCTTTCCTTCTATTAGTCTTCTTTGCGAACAAAATAATGTAGATATTAACGATAAAAAACTACCTATATCTCCCGGAGCCCATTTTATAATGGGCGGAATTAAAACAAATACACAAGGAGAAACTTCTTTGCCTGGATTATTTGCAGTGGGAGAGGTTGCGTGCAATGGTGTTCATGGAGCTAATCGTTTAGCAAGTAATTCATTATTAGAGGGCCTTATTTTTGCAGGTAATTTAACAACATTTTTACTACAGCAGCCCTTAACAACAGTTACTTCAGAATTTCCCTTAACTACCGAATCTAATTTTGATCTTCCTGAAATTAATGAAATTCAAAACATTATGACAAAATATGTTGGTATAATAAGAAATGAAGAAATGCTAACGTTCGCAAAAGACTGGTTTGAGCAATATATAGATATTATTAATTCTGAGAAAATAATTTTAAATATATCAACCAATGATAAAGTTAGAGTTAATATGATTACTGTTGGATGGCTTATAACAACCTCTGCACTTATGAGAACGGAAAGTCGAGGAGGACACTATCGCACAGATTATCCAAAAAATAATGATAGCCAATGGTTAAAGCATTACATTATTAGAAGGAGAAATAGCTATGAATAATATTAAACTAAATATATTACTTCAACAATACTTAAATGAAGATATAGGTTATAAAGATATTACAAGTGAAGCTATTTTTTCTTCTGGAGATTTGGGAAAAGGTCAATTTCTTGTAAAAGAAAATGGT
>CAZSSR010000081.1:0-1639 GCA_964609605.1 uncultured Bacillaceae bacterium
AGATAAGAAAAAATCGGTACTATTGGCAAACACACCAATAGCTGCAACCTTACGTCCATGTCGTGAGGAAAGTGTTGGCTTTGATGATACTGAAAATCTGTATATAGAAGGCGATAATCTTGATGTATTAAAAACTCTTCGTGAAACTTACTTAAACCGTGTAAAAATGATTTATATAGATCCTCCATATAACACAGGAAAAGATTTTATTTATGAAGATGATTTTAAGGAAGAGACAGGGGAATTTTTAAAGAGAGATGGTCAATATGATGAACAGGGGAATCGTCTGACATCTAACTTTGATAGCAATGGAAGGTTTCATACAGACTGGTTAAATATGATTTATCCAAGATTACGTATAGCAAGAGATTTGTTGACGGATGATGGAGTTATATTTATTAGTATTGATGATAACGAATTATCAAATTTAATAAAGCTTTGTGATGAGGTTTTTGGTGAAAATAATTTTATTGATATTTTCTCTTGGAAGAAGACAGAAACACCTGCGAACCTGTCAAAGTTTACTAAGAAAGCAATTGAATATATAGTAGCCTATAAAAAATCTAACAATATAAGTAAACTAGTTGGGCTTAAGAAAGAATCTAAAAGTAGTAACGGATTAATGAATCAAACCAATTCTGCCCATGAATTGATTTTCCCAGCAAATACAGTAGATACAGGTATTAATGATGGGATTATTAAAAAGGGTAAATATGGAACGAGTAGTTATGAAATTCATCTTTTGGAAGACACAGAAGTCAAGGATGGATATTTTGTGAAACCAGTAAAATTACATGGGAAATTTAAATGGTCTCAAGATAACTTAAATAAAGAAATATCTAATGGAACAAAGATATCAATCAGGACTGCATCGTTATCTCCTTCATATGAAAGGCAAGAATATGAAGCAGAAAAGCCTTGGAATATTATTGATAGAACCTTTGGTGTTGGAACGAACGAAAATGCAAGCAAAGAACTAGATGAATTAATTGGTATAAATGTTTTTGATTTCCCTAAGCCAACATCCCTCTTAAAATATCTTATAAATATTTGTACTAATGAAACAGATATTATTGTAGATTTCTTTTCTGGATCCGCAACAATTGCCCACGCAGTGATGCAACTTAATGCCGAAGATGGCGGTAACCGCAAATTCATCATGGTTCAGATTCCAGAAACATGTGATGAAAAATCGGAAGCATACAAAGCTGGATTCAAAACCATTTGTGAAATTGGGAAAGAACGTATCCGACGTGCTGGAACAAAGATTAAAGAAGGTATTGAAAATTTAGATACGGGTTTCCGTGTACTAAAGCTAGACAGCAGTAACATGAAAGAAGTCTATTACACGCCTGAAGAGTATTCGCAAATAGGCTTTAACCTAGAGGGATTTATGGATAATATTAAACCTGATCGTTCGGACGAAGATTTACTGTTTCAAGTTATGCTTAACCTTGGTATTCCTCTTTCTGCTAAAATTTCACAAGAAGGTAAAATATTTAATATTAATGACAATTACTTGATTGCATGCTTTGATAGAGTGGATACTACCATGATTACAGAAATTGCACAAAAACAACCTTATTATGCTGTTTTCAGAGATAGCAGTTTTGTAAATGATAGTGCGTTAGTTAATGTT
>CAZSSR010000081.1:1649-6539 GCA_964609605.1 uncultured Bacillaceae bacterium
TAGCCCAAGTACAATAAGGAGGGTTTTGTAAATGAAGTTTAAATTTAAGATACAACCCTTCCAATCAGAGGCAGCAGAAAGTATTGTTAAAGTTTTTTCTGGCCAACCAAAACAAGGAGCATTTAAATACCGCAGGGATATTGGTGAAATGGATGTTCAAACAACAATTGTGGAGCAAGATAATGATTTTGAAATGGGCTACCTTAATCCGGAAGTGAAATTATCAAAAGAACAATTGCTTAAAAATATACGTTCTGTACAAACCGCTAATAATTTAAAAAACTCTACTGCTTTAGAATCGGGCCTCGGAATTGTTTCTTTAGATGTTGAGATGGAAACGGGTACCGGCAAAACTTATGTCTATATCAAGACTATGTTAGAACTCTACAATGCATATGGTTGGAGTAAATTTATTATTGTAGTACCTAGCATAGCGATTCGTGAGGGTATTAATAAATCTTTTGAAATGACACAAGAACACTTTATGGAGCTTTATGGGATTAAAATACGTTTTTTTGTGTATGACTCATCAAATCTACATCAATTAGATGAATATTCTCAAAACACGGGTATTAATGTCATGATTATAAATATACAAGCTTTTAATACAACGATGAATGAGGACAAAAGTGTTGAAGGTAGGGGTGGCAATCAGGCTGCACGAATTATATATACGAAACGAGATGAGTTTGGATCGCGTAGACCTATTGACGTTATTAAATCAAACCGTCCAATTATTATTTTAGATGAACCTCAAAAAATGTGTGGAGCAGCAACTCAGAATGCATTAAAGAAGAATTTCAATCCGTTATTTTCATTAAATTTTTCGGCAACACATAAGACTTCACATAACTTAGTATATGTTCTAGATGCATTGGATGCTTTTAAAATGAAGATTGTTAAGAAAATTGAGGTAAAGGGATTTGAGTTAAAGAATTTAAGTGGTACAAATAGATATATGTATCTTGAAACAATCGTAATTGATCAAAAGAAACCTCCTCGCGCCCGTTTAGAATTTGAAGTAAAGCGTAGTGATGGAATTAAACGTGAAATTAGATATATGGAAGTTGGAGACAGCTTATATACTGCATCTAATGAATTAGAAGAATATAAGGGCATTGCAATTACTGAAGTAGATCCAATACAATCTGTAGTTACTTTTTCTAATGGGGATAGTTTGGTAACTGGTGAAGCAAGTGGAAATGTAAATGAAGATGATATCCGGCGTATTCAAATACGTGAAACAATAGCATCTCATTTTGATAAGGAAGAGAAACTTTTCCGTCAAGAAATTAAATGTTTATCCTTATTTTTTATAGATGAAGTAGCAAAGTATCGCCAATATGACGACGATGGTAATGAATTAATTAGTGAATACGGAAGAATATTTGAGGAAGAATATAATGCTGTATTGAATGACAGATTAACTATATTTCCAACTGACTACCAAAAATATTTAAAAGGTATTGAGACTAGAGAAACTCATAATGGTTATTTCTCTATAGACAGAAAAGGTAGAGCAGTTGATAGCACAATTAAACGAGGAAATGAGTTTTCAGATGATATTAGTGCTTACGACCTTATATTGAAAAACAAGGAACGGTTACTTTCATTTGAAGAGCCTACACGGTTTATATTCTCGCACTCCGCACTAAGAGAAGGTTGGGATAATCCGAATGTTTTTCAAATATGTACCTTGAAGCGTTCTGATAATGCTACTGCTAAAAGGCAAGAAGTTGGTCGAGGATTAAGATTATGTGTTAATGAAAATGGTGAAAGACAAGATATCGAAGCTTGCGGTGAAGACCTGGTTCACGGTTTGAATGTACTTACAGTTATAGCAAGTGAAAGCTATGCAGGGTTTGTAGCAGATTTACAAAAGGAAATTAAATCTGAACTATATGAACGACCAACTCAAGCAAGTGTAGATTACTTTACTGGAAAGAATATTGTGATTGGTGATGTTTCACATTCAATCACTATTGCAGAAGCTACTGCAATATATCATTATCTAGCTGTTAATAAATATGTTGATGATAAAGGTGAAGTTACTGATATCTATAGAGATGCGGCTGAACAGGGCAGCTTTGTACCACTTAAGCCAGAGTTAGAACTATTAGGTGAGGGTATTCATAAGTACGTACAGGCAATATTTGATCCGACTATTCTTGATGGTATGACGGTCAATGCACATGATACAAAAATTAAAGATAATCCACTTAATGATAACTGGAAGGATTTTAAGGAATTATGGGAGCGAATTAATAAAAAATATGCTTATACAGTAAACTTTGATAGTAAAGAGCTAATCAATAACTCTATTGCGGTTGTTAATGATGAACTAAGAGTTGCTAAGTTAACTTATACCTTAACCAAAGGTACACAGACTGGAACAGAGTTTGACGTTGAGAAAACAGAAACCAAAAAATTAGAACGAACATATGGTAGTTTTGCTGAGTACGATTTAATTGGTAAGATTGCTGAATCTACTACATTAACGCGTCATTCAGTAACTGCTGTTTTAACCGGAATGAAACAAGATAAATTATGGTTGTTTAGGGAGAATCCTGAAGAATTTATTTCTAAAGTAGCTGATATTATTAATAAACAAAAAGCTGCTGTTGTTGTAGAACATATTACTTACACTCCTAGTGCAGAAGAACCGTACACTCAAGATATTTTCAATATGAGTCGTGCTTCAGATGAATATGCTAAAGCTTTTAAGGCTAAACATTCTATACAGGATTTTATTTTTACTGACGGATTTTCTAAAAATAGTGTTGAAAGACGATTTGCTGAGGATTTAGATGCAGCAGATGAAGTTGTTGTTTATGCGAAACTACCAAGTGGACCACGTGGTTTTTATATTCCTACACCTGTCGGCAAATATTCACCGGATTGGGCAATATCCTTCAAAAAAGGTTCAGTAAAACATATTTTCTTTATTGCAGAAACAAAAGGCACTATGGACAGTCTTCAACTGCGACCGATTGAACAAGCAAAGATTAGCTGTGCAAAAAAATTATTTAATGAGCTTTCTACATGTGAGGTTAAGTACCACGACGTTGATACCTATCAAAACTTGTTAAAAGTGATTGATTCACTCTAGGTACATTAGCATATATTAAATAATAAATCTTAATATTTTATATTAGGAGGAAAATTGTGAGAAATAAATTAATTATTAAAAAGAACGAATATTTAAAAAGAGATACGACAATGTATTATCATCAACTCTATAGAGGATATAAGAAACCAGGTAACCCTGATTTTCTTAATATTTTGAAAAACACTTTTAATGAAGAACAATATGAAAATCTTTTAGTTGCAAGCTCTAATGTGATATCAATATTATTGGATGATTTGCCAGATATTATAGCTGAGATTAATTTATCAAACTGCATGGTTGTTTGTGTGCCAAGATCTAAGGCACTAAATTCATATTTTGATTATCAGTTAATGTTTTATAAAGCTGTTAAGTTTACTGTTAGTAATATTAGTGAAATTACTGATGGAGCTGATTGTATTGTAAGACATACTGATACTTTAACTACTCATTTAGGAAAGGCAACAATGATGGGCAAAATTAAAGATAATTTTGGGAACAGACCTTATCCCGGGATAACAAAAGATACTTGTAAGATTAATAAGAATAGAATAGTGAATCAAAATATTATATTAATTGATGACATTTATACAAAAACAGTTAATATTGATGAAGATTGTATTCAGGCACTATTAGACAATGGTGCTAAGAATGTTATATTTTACTCTATTGGATATACTTGTAGGTAGAAGAGGAGGGTCAAATGAGATATTCGGAGATTGGATTAAAGATATTAGCTGCAAAAGAATGTGGCGTTATAAAATCTAATGCTGATTTTTGGAAGAACTATGCTGATAGGGATCAATTTGAAATTGAGATATATGGGAACTCAAAAATTATACAAACCATGGAAAAATTATTAAATGAATTTGAATCAGCGGAAGATGATATGGGAATTACTTGTATTTTTGATGAGAGTTTTCCTCATATAAACACAAAGGTAAAAAATAATGGAGAAAAACCTTATCTATTATTTTACAAAGGTGAAATATCACTGTTAAAAAATTTAAATAATAATGTAGCAGTGATTGGGCTAATTAATCCAGATCAAGAAATTATTAGGAGAGAAGAAGATATAGTTAAGGAATTAGTAAATAATAATCTTATAATCGTTAGTGGATTAGCTTTAGGATGCGATACTATATCTCATAAAACTTCTTTGGAACTAGGTGGTAAGACTGTTGCAATCTTGCCATCAACAATTAATAAAATTATACCTGTAGAAAATAAGGATTTAGCAAATGAAATAGTCGAAAAAGGTGGTTTATTAATAACCGAGTATTATAAAGATGCTATTTCTAAGTATGATGCAATTAGTAGATTTATAGAAAGAGATAGATTACAAGCAATGTTTTCTAAGGCAATTATTTTAATTGCAAGTTATAGAAAGGATGAAGGAGATAGTGGCTCGCGTCATGCAATGAAGTCTGCAGAAAAATACGAAATTGAAAGATATGTAATGTATAATGAAAACTCGGACAAGGAAAATAAACAATTCGGATTAAATTTGGATTTAATTGAAGATAAGAGTGGTAATCAGGTAGAGATATTGAAATCTAGTTCTATTGACCAGATTAGATCACTTGAAAACCCTAATTTAATATTTAATATTGAAGACAGGACTGATGATCATTTAGTTAGCGAGCAGATAGATATGGAAGAATTTAAATGAGAAAATATGTTTTTGATTTAGATAATACTTTGATTTATACAGACTTATTAAATAATAATTCTTATAATTATGCATTAAATGAATTAGATTTTATGCCAATAAATGATATTAA
>CAZSSR010000082.1:0-6538 GCA_964609605.1 uncultured Bacillaceae bacterium
AGGCATCAAATATTGCAGTAACAAAATGTGATTTGTTAATTGCGATTGGTGTTAGATTTAGTGATCGAGTTATTAGTAAAGTTGAACATTTCGCACCTTCTGCAAAGATATTACAAATTGATATTGATCCTGCAGAAATAAATAAAAATATAAAAACTCACCATCATATTATTGGAGATATTAAAGGAGTATTGGAATTATTAAATAAAAATATTGAAAACAAAGATAAAGGTGAATGGTTCGAAGAAGTAATGCAAATAAAGAAAGATCACCCTTTGAAATATAAAGAGGATGATACTTTAAGACCACAATACATTGTAGAAAGAATTTATGATATTACTAACGGTGATGCAATAATTACTACCGAGGTTGGGCAAAACCAGATATGGGCGGCACAATTTTATAAATATACAAAACCAAGAACATTTATATCATCGTGTGGTTTAGGTACAATGGGTTATGGTACTGGTGCTGCAATGGGTGCTCAGGTTGGTAAACCTGAAAAACTTGTTATTAATATTGCTGGAGATGGTAGTTTTAGAATGAATTGTAATGAGTTAGCTACAGCTGTCTATTATAAATTACCAATAATTATTGCAATTATGAATAACGGGACTTTAGGAATGGTAAGACAGTGGCAAAAGATGTTTTATGAAGGAAGATTTTCCGAGACTACCTTAGATAGAGGACCAGATTTTGTTAAGCTTGCAGAAGCATATGGTGCAACTGGATATAGGGTGATGAATAAGGAAGATGTCGACGACGTTATCAAAAAGGCTATAGAATGTGATGGACCAGTAGTAATTGATTTTATAGTAGATATTGATGAAAAGGTTCTTCCAATGGTTCCACCAGGACACGCATTAGACAAATTAATTACTGAAGAAATGTAGAAGAGAGGCTAACGCCTCTTTTTTTCTCGTTAACTTTTGTGTCTGCTAAAATAATTTTATAAACGAAGTTTAGAGCAATCTATTAGAAATATTGGTATAATAAAAAAATAATAGAATAATAAAAAAAGGTGATAAAATGCGAACAAATAAAGAAATTGTTTTGGGAAAGAAACGATTTAAAAGCCTTGTTGCTAAAATAATTATCTGGTTTCTTATAAGGGCGATAATAGCCTCTGCTAGGTTAGACAGCTATGTAAAAGAAGAGGTTGCTACTTGGAAGGATAATTCAATAATTATGCTTAAGGTTGACGACTTTGGGCCATCAATTGCCTTTAAAAAAAATGGTAGAAGACTTAACTTAATAAAGGTTAGTGAAATGGAAAATCCTGACTTAGCAATTTATTTTAAGAATATTGAGGCTGCTTTATTAATATTAACTGGCCAGCTAGGGATCGCTCAAGCATTTGCCGAACATCGTTATACACTTAAAGGAGATGTAGGATTTGCTATGTCATTTGTAAGAGTATTATATATAGTAGAAGCTTATTTATTTCCTCAATTTATCACTAAAAAAATCTTAAAGTCGATGCCTGATAGAGATTCTAGCAGGTTTAAAATATATAAGGCAACGATATTTGGAGTATGATAAAATAACTAAAAAAGGAGAGGTTTATTTTGATTCCTTCATATTATGAATTTTTGAATTCTGTGAAAATACTTTCTGGTAAGAAAGCATTAGAAAATATTCCTTTTGAACTGAAAAGTCTAGGTGCAAGAAATCCAATAGTTTTAACTAATGCTATGCTAGTCCAATTAGGAATTGTTGGACAGGTTTTAACTGCGTTTAAAGGTTCGGATATTACCGTGGGTGCTTTATATGAAGATATTCCTGCAGATTCTTCAATAAAAGTTGTTAACGATATAGCAAGAATTTATAGAAAAAATAACTGTGATTCTATAATAGCTATTGGTGGAGGTTCGGTTATTGATACTGCAAAGGGATTAAATATAGTTATTACTGAGAATACTGATGATATATTAAACTATATGGGTGCAGAGATATTAACAAAAAGACAACAGCCATTTATTGTTGTCCCTACCACTGCTGGTACTGGTTCTGAAGTAACTCTTGTAGCAGTAATTGCAAATCCTGATAAAGATGTAAAGATGGAATTTGTATCTTATAAATTACTTCCTGATGTTGCTGTATTAGATCCAAGAATGACCGTTTCATTACCTGCAAAAATAACTGCTTCAACAGGGATGGATGCATTGGTTCATGCAATTGAGGCTTATACATGTATACAAAAGAACCCTTTAAGCGATGCCTATGCGATTGCTTCTATTAATCTTATTAGAGAATATTTACCGAGAGCAGTGAAAGATGGAAAAGATGAAGAAGCGAGAATAGCGATGGCTAATGCGTCTCTTATGTCAGGGTTATCCTTTTCAAATTCAATGGTAGGACTTATTCATGCTATCGGACATTCATTAGGTGGTGTTTGTCATGTTCCGCATGGTGATGCGATGGCGATTTTGTTACCATATGGAATTGAATATAATATGGATTTTTTGGCTAGCTATTATGAAGAGCTATTGCTTCCGCTAGCTGGGGCAGAGGTTTATGCTAATACACCAAAAGCAGATAGAGCATTTAAGCTACTAGAAACAGTTCGCGATTATATTAGCTATTATAATATTAAGGCGAACCTTCCAACAAAATTAAATGAAGTAGGGGTTAAAAAAGCGGATTTTGATAAAGTTGCAATGACTGCAATTAATGACGGCGCAATAATTTTTAATCCAAAAGAAGCTTCATATCATGATATTATGAACATATTGGAAAGGGCATATTAAGATTTATAATATTAAAACTAAAAATACTTGATTTAAGAAATTCGAGCTAAAACGAAAGGTTGTTGAGGCATGCATCCGCGTAGGGAAACATCAAAAAAAATATTTATCATATTTATGATTATTGGTTTGTTTTCAATTTCTATAATACCATCTTCTGTTCAATCTCAAAGCTATAGTGAAATTAAGGTTATGCTATTAAATAATCAATCAGATTATGAAGGGAAAATAACCGCAAGTAGTTCATCAGGGCTAATAGTAACTGGTAGTTCGAGTAATAATTTATCGCCATTTATTTATAATACTATAAATAATGAAAAGATAGCTATACAATATGACCGCTATTCTTTGTTAGTATTAGAATCTAATAATTTACTAGAGGTTAAAAATGTAGTTGATAAAATTAAAGCTATTGAATCATTGGATTTAGAGCCAATAATAGAGATAATTCAAAAAAATAATATTGATCTTTATAGGGTAACTGTTGGAAGCTTTAAAACAATTACTGACACATGTATAGTTCAGGATGCAATAACTAATGAACTTAAAACTACTAGTAAAATTGTCGGAGATTTACATTGGTCCCTAGGAATATACAATAACGAAAATGATGCGCTTGTAAAGGTTAATGAAGTAAATAATAAAGGATTTAATGCTTACGTAGCCCGGGTTTATAATAATGGAATTTGGGAGTATCAAGTATGGGTTGGTGATTCAGCTACAACTGTTGAGCATCAACAATTAAAACAATCTTTGGAGTTGCAATTTGCAGGAATTAATGTTTTAGCAGCAAATGTTGATTCATATGTAATATTTAAGAAAACAGGGGAAATAATAAATAGTAGTTTTATAAAAAATAACTTGTTATCATTTTCTAAACAAAACTTAATAAGTATAACGTCAAATACGAATGATTCGTATATCAAGATAGATGAACGTAAGTACCAAGGTAACTCATTACAATATAGAGGAGAAATGTATATTCAGCTATATAATGATGTAATAGCTGTAGTTAATCATCTTCCACTAGACATGTATTTATATTCTGTAGTAGGTTCAGAAATGTATAGTAGTTGGCCTATTGAAGCGCTTAAAGCACAAGCTGTTACTGCTAGAACTTTTGCTTATCAGAAATTAATTAATTCAAGAAATCCAATTGCTAATATATATGATACTACTGTTGATCAGGCTTATTATGGAGTTGATAAAGAAACGAATTCAGTTAGGCAAGCTGTTGATCAGACTCTAGGAACTGTTATAACATATAATAATATCCCAATTACCGCATTTTATTCTTCAAATGCAGGGGGAACAACAGCTCATTGGTCAGAGGCTTGGAGCAATGATGTATTATTCACTTCTGTAAAGTCCTCTAATTGGGATGAGTTGGCTCAAGAAAATTCTATAAATTGGTATCACATCGTATTGCCAGATGGTAATACTGGTTACGTAAGAAGCAATTATATTAATTTATTAACTAGGGAAAATATAGTAGGGTTATCATATGGTATGTTAAATGATGATGCAGTTAATTTACGTGTTGGTCCTAGCACACAATATTTTGATGTACTTACAACCTTGCCATTTGGACAAGAGGTTGTTATATTAGATACTATAAAAGAGAACAATTCTTATTCGTGGTCAACGGGCACATTATCAGCAGATTTTATTACACAAAGTGTAAATCAGTATCAGTTAGATTCTGCAATAGACTTTTCACAACCAATATTAGACCTGAAGGTAGCTCAACGTGGTCCATCAGGCAGGGTAACATTATTATCAGATGGAAGCAATCCAATTCCTGTTAAATATCCTGATTATTATCGTACCTTGCTTGGTGGTTTATCTGTCGGTGTTCAAAGCACGCTTTTTGAGATAGAACAAACTGGTAGAGTTCAGATACTAGGAGCATTTGGTGCTTCTAAATCATCTGTGAATATGGATAATCAACTATATATACAGTCAGTGGATGGTATTTCAGTATTATCTAATGCTAATAATAATCAAGAAGAATATATGGTTTTGGACAACGAAAATAACATTAGGGTGGCAACTAAGGAACAAAATTATATTCTTCATGGTCAGGGATTAGGACATGGTATTGGAATGTCACAATGGGGTGCAAAGGGTATGGCAGAAGCAGGGTCTACCTATCAGCAGATATTGGAATATTATTACAATAATATCGTTATTAAAAAAATATATTAATTGTCAGTCTAATAATAAAAACAGATCTGAACATAGTATACGAGGATGGAATATATGAATTTAGATTTATTTGATTTTAATTTACCTGAAGAGTTAATTGCTCAAACACCGTTGGCAATTCGTGATGAATCGAGACTTTTAGTTTTAAGTAGAAGTAGTGGAAAAATAAAACACGGTTTTTTCAAAGAAATAGTAGATTATCTTAATCCGGGAGATGCTTTAGTATTAAATAATACTAGGGTTCTCCCTGCACGTTTATTTGGGTTAAAAAAAGGAACAGGGGCAAATATTGAAGTTCTCTTATTAAAACAATTAGATAACGATAGATGGGAAACCCTTGTTAAGCCTGGTAAAAGATGTAGAGTAAATGACGAGATTATCTTTGGAGATGGTTTGCTTAATGGAATTGTCGAAGAAGTTACTGAAGCAGGTGGCAGAATAATTAGATTTCAATATAAGGGATTATTTAATGAGATATTGGATAGATTAGGGAATATGCCATTACCGCCATACATTAAGGTACAGCTTAAAGATAAGGAAAGATACCAAACAGTATATGCTAAAGAAGTAGGTTCCTCTGCAGCACCCACTGCGGGTCTTCATTTTACCGATAAGCTATTAGAGGATATTAGAAATAAGGGGATTAATATTATATATATAACACTTCATGTAGGGTTAGGTACATTTAGACCTGTTAGTGTTGATAATATTAAAGATCATAAAATGCATTCAGAGTTTTATTTTTTTTCAAAAGAAGCTTCGGATAAATTGAATGATGTTAGAAGAAATAATAATAAGATAGTAGCTGTTGGGACAACAACTGTAAGGACTTTAGAAACGGTATATAATAAAGAAATAAATAGCTTTATAGAAGAAAGTGGATGGACAGATATCTTTATTTATCCAGGCTATAAATTCAATGCTATTGATAGTATGATAACTAATTTTCACCTACCCAAGTCATCTTTGATAATGTTAGTAAGTGCTTTGGCGGGCAGAGAAAATATAATAAATGCATACCAAGAAGCAATTGAGAAAGCATATCGATTTTATAGCTTTGGTGATGTTATGTTAATTGAATAAGGAAAAATAGGAAGGATCGAGTAAAAAAATAATGTCAGCTATTACATATGAATTAATAAAGCAGGATAAAAAAACTGGTGCGAGATTAGGTAGGCTTCATACACCTCACGGAATTATTGAGACACCTATTTTTATGCCAGTAGGTACACAAGCAACTGTGAAAGCAATGAGTCCAGAAGAATTACTTGAGATAAACGCACAAATAATTTTAAGTAATACCTATCATTTATTTATTAGACCTGGACACCGTTTAATAGAGGAGGCAGGAGGTCTACATAAATTTATGAATTGGAATCATCCCATATTAACTGATAGTGGGGGTTTTCAAGTATTTAGTTTAAGTGAAATGCGTAATATTACAGAAGAAGGAGTCCACTTCCGCAATCATTTAAATGGCGATAAATTGTTTATATCTCCTGAAAAATCAATTGAAATTCAAAACGCATTAGGAGCAGATATAATAATGGCTTTTGATGAATGTACACCTTATCCGGCAGATA
>CAZSSR010000083.1:0-6407 GCA_964609605.1 uncultured Bacillaceae bacterium
TGAAAGTTAGCACAGAAGTAGATTCAACCGAAGTAAACTTTCTTATGCGCGGGTGTAGTTCAATGGTAGAACTCCAGCCTTCCAAGCTGATAGCGTGGGTTCGATTCCCATCACCCGCTCCATATTTATTCATTTTGACTACGCCGAGCAATCTTCGAAGCTAAAATGAAATCCGTGTGCCCGAAGGGTGCTCCATTATTATTGAGTGCAACAACGTCGAATATGCTTCTATGACAAACGAAGAATGTGTACTCGATAGAGTGCTCCATATTTATTCATTTTGACTACGCCGAGCAATCTTCGAAGCTAAAATGAAATCCGTGTGCCCGAAGGGTGCTCCATTTTTATAGATGAACTCCGACTAAGATCGCAACCTCGTGTTGCAACAGCAAAATTTGCACGTCTGTAATTAATTACTTTTTTATTATGTATTATTAAAATTATGAGATATAATATAAAATAGTATAAATATAATATTTTATTAAAATACAAACCTTTGATAAGGTTTTTTTATTATTTATACTATAACAATTATTTGGGAGTGAAATAGATGCTAAAGGGTATTTCTATTATTGGTGTACCTATGGATTTAGGTGCTGGACGTAGAGGAGTCGATATGGGGCCTAGCGCAATAAGATATGCTAATATTATAAATAGAATGGAAAAATTCGGTTATGACGTAGTAGATTATGGTGATTTATACATACCTACTCCCAATAAAAATGTATCAGAAAATATAAAGCTAAGACATCTTAAAGAAGTTAAGGCAGTAAATGAAGAGTTGGCAAAAGCTGTTTCAAATATTATAAAGGATGGAAGATATCCATTAGTATTAGGTGGGGATCACAGCATTGGTATTGGTACAATTGCTGGAATTGCTGAGAACTATAGCAATTTAGGTGTTATCTGGTTCGATGCTCACGGTGACTTAAATACGCCTGAGACATCTCCTACAGGTAACATACATGGGATGCCTTTAGCAATAAGCCTTGGATATGGTCATACAGATTTAGTAAATATATTGAATTTCTCACCTAAATTGAAACCAGAAAATATAGTAATTATTGGTGCTAGGTTCTTAGATAAAGGGGAAAAGGAATTAATTAAACAATTAGGGATAAAAATTTGTACGATGCATGAAATTGATAAATTTGGCATGGCTAAAGTAATGGAAGAGGCTATTTTATATTTGAAAAATAACACTGACGGGGTACATCTTAGTTTTGATCTGGATGGATTAGATCCAAGTGCAGCACCAGGTGTTGGTACTCCAGTTAATGGTGGCTTAACATATAGAGAAGGACATCTTGCAATGGAGATGATTGCAGAGGCGGGGCTGTTAATATCTGCAGAATTTGTAGAAGTAAATCCAATATTAGATAATGGAAATAAAACTGCTGAGGTTGCGGTTGGGTTAATAGCTTCAGCTTTTGGAGAAAAACTATTATAGATAACGATTGACAAAATTACATGTAATGCTATTATTAGTACATAAATAAATATTTATGGGGAGCAGAAAATTAGGCTGAGAGGGTATTACTAAGAATAATACCGACCCGATAACCTGATCTGGATAATGCCAGCGGAGGGAAGCGCTTTTATATTTATAAGTTATTTTAAATATATGCTGACTAACCTGGTCAGCATTTTTTTATTTTTTCATGATATATGTGCGAGATAAAATAGGAAAGTACCGGAGTTGATATAAGTGGAAGTTTTGAAAAGGAACCGTTATGCTCTAATTACTACTAGTATAGCACTAATATTATGGCAAGGATTGGTATTAATATTCCAACCCCCTAGCTATTTGTTGCCTTCCCCAACTCAGATATTTTTTGCTTTAGTTGAGGATAGAACGATTATTTCTGCAAACGCATGGGTTACTTTATATGAAGCGCTGATTGGCTTTAGCTTAGCTATAATTGTTTCTGTTTTATTTGCAATCATAATGGATAGGTTTCTAACAATCAAAAAGGGGATATTCCCAATATTAGTTGCTTCGCAAACAGTTCCTATATTTGCAGTAGCTCCCTTATTGTTTATTTGGTTCGGATTTGGTATATTACCTAAAATCATGATAGTTGCATTAGTATGTTTTTTTCCTATAGTTACAAATTTAACAGATGGGTTAAATAGTGCAGATAAAGGATTGATAAAGTTATTAAAATCAATGAATGCAACAAGATGGCAAATATTTAAAAAAGTAAAATTTCCCTCAGCGCTACCATACTTTTTTTCTGGATTAAGAATTGCAGCAACGTATAGTGTTATGGGAGCAGTTATTGGAGAATGGATAATTGCAAGTAAGGGATTAGGATTATATATAAAAAACACATTTAATTCTTTCCAAACAGATCAAGTTTTTGCAGGAATTATTGTAATAGTAGCGATTAGTACCATTTTATATAGTTTTATCTTGTTTTTAGAAAAAATGATAATTCCGTGGAATAAAACTGATGAAATAAACTAATTTTATAAAGGAGATAGAGGAAATGAATAAATTTACATTAATTTTTATTGCACTACTTTTATTAATTATTTCTGTAACAGGTTGTACTAATGATAAAAACGATGAAATAACTATTATGTTAGATTGGACTCCAAACACAAATCATACAGGATTGTATGTAGCTTTAAAAAACGGATATTATGATGATCAAGGGTTAAAGGTTGAAATAATTCAATCTTCAGAAGGAAGTACAGTTCAATATATAGCCTCAGGAAAGGCTGAGTTTGGAATTAGTTACCAAGAAGAAGTAACGTATGCAAGGTCTAATCAAATTCCAATTGTCTCAATAGCTACAATTATACAACATAATACTTCTGGTTTTGCATCGCCAGTTGATAGAAATATTAAAACCCCTAAAGATTTTGAAGGTAAAACATATGGAGGATGGGGTCCGGAAATTGAGAAGGCTGTGATTCAAACCGTTATGGAAATTGATGGAGGAGATTTTAGTAAAGTTACTACAGTAAATGCAGGTGCTTCAGATTTCTTTACAGCTACTAAAAAGGATATAGATTTTGAGTGGATATATTATGGATGGACAGGAATAGAGGCTGAACTAAGAGGCTATCCTATTAATTATATTGAATTAAGAGATTTATCTCCTCAATTAGATTACTATACACCTGTTATTATAACTAATGAAGCTTATATAAAAGAAAACCCTGATATTATAAAGAGGTTTATAAGCGCCACAGCACAGGGGTATGAATACGCAATCCAAAATCCAGAGGAAGCAGCAGAAATATTAATCGGAAGTGTATCAGGAATGGATAAAGAGTTAGTTTTAAAAAGTCAATTATGGTTAAGTAAAAAATATAAAGAAGATGCTACAGTTTGGGGAATTCAAAAAGAATCAGTATGGGATAGCTATACAAAATGGATGGTAGATTACAATCTTATTTCTGAGATTATAAATGTGGAAGATGCTTACACAAATGAATTTTTGCCAAATTAAAGTTTAGTAGTGTGGGAGTAATATGGATAAGAATAATAAATTGATTATAAAAAATTTATATAAAGATTATACATTGGAGAATAGTGAAAGATTTGAGACACTCCAAGCAATTTCTATGAATATAAAAAATGGTGAATTTGTATCAATCATAGGTCCAAGTGGCTGTGGCAAAAGCACACTATTTAATCTTATTAGTGGATTAGAAAAGCCAACAGCCGGTGATATTTTATTAGATGGAAATTCAATAATAAACAAAAAAGGCTTTGTTGGTTATATGCCGCAGAGAGATTATTTATTACCATGGAGAACAATATTAGATAATATTATTTTAGGTATGGAAATTCGCGGGATAAATAAAAATGAGGCAAGGGAAATAGCAAACGGATATTTGGATGTGTTTGGTCTTAAATCTTTTGAAAACGAATATCCATCAGTTCTATCGGGTGGAATGAAACAAAGAGCAGCATTATTAAGAACAATTTTATTACAAAAAAACCTTTTACTTCTTGATGAGCCCTTTGGAGCGCTTGATGAAATAACGCGGATGCATATGCAACAATGGTTATTAGATATATGGAATAGATATAAACATACTATTATGTTTGTTACTCACAGTGTAGATGAAGCAATTTATCTATCAGATAGAATATATGTATTATCACCAATACCAGCAACAATAAAATTTAATATTGAGATTAATTTACCTCGCCCTAGAAATTTTTCGATAATGACAGAAGGTAGTTTTTCAAATTATAAGAAAAAAATACTGGCTGAATTATCTTATTAATAAAATTTTGTATTAGCTAATTTTAATTTATTTATGTTACACTAAAATTTAGCAAAGTTAGCGGAAGGTGATATAAATTGAGGAGAATTTTAATTTTTATTTTATTAACAATATTTTTAGTTACAATGTTTGGTTGTGGAGCTGTAGAAGACTCAGCTAAGCAGACTGTTTTAAATTCTATAGATAAAAACAAAGAAATTAAGAGTATGGCATATAATGGTAATATTGAGGTTGTTAATGAAGAGAAAGTAGTTTCTGAGTTTAATCAGTTAATGCAGATTTTGAATAACTATAAGATTACATTTGACGGCAAATTACAACAGGAACCTTTTCACATAGAAACGGATATGAGTATATTAATAAATATTCAAGGTATGGATTTTGTGTATGAAATACCAATGATTGCAGACGAAAGTAATTTATATATTAAAGTACCTTCTATGTTGAAAACGATTTTACCTGAGCTTAAACAAGACTATTTAATGATGGATATATCAAAACTAAATCAAAGCGAAGATAATGCAGAATATAAAAATGATTCTATTAAGTTGTTTAGCAAAATTATTGATGCAGTAGATGAGAAATACTTTATTAGAAATGATATTAAAAGCTATAGTATTGATAACGGTAAAGTTAAAGATGTTATTACATTGAATATTACTCAAGATAGTTTAGAGTCCTATATAAAGAATTTTGTGGATAGTGATGGCTTAACGGAAATAATTATATTTTTAGAGAAATATTCGATTTCAGATGATATGTTAAATAAACTTCAACAGATAAAAAAGGAATTTGATGATGATTCACAAAACATTGATCAGATAGTAAATGATATAAATGGAAAATTATTAATAAACAATTTTGTGATAACAACAGTTATAGATAAAGATAATTTCTTAAGAAAAATTGTCTTTAATATTGATATAAATAAAATTGATGATGATATTAACTCTTTAATGGTTGGTCAATTTGATGTTAATACAATAAATAAAGGCATTCAAACTGATAAACAAGTTCCTTCTTTGGAGAACGTAACTAATTTAGATGAGCTTGATTTGTCTAAATTTATGAATAAATAGATATAATAATATTTTTTAGAAGTACCTAACAAGGTGCTTCTTTATTTTACTAATTAAGAAAATATATTGAGTATTCTATTTTGAAAAGATATGATTAGTAAGTAATTTAAAAACAGAATGCAAGCAAAAATGGGGGATTATCAATGAGTTCAGTTGATAAAGAATTGATAGAAAAAGTTAAATTAGGTGACGAACAGGCTATTACAATGCTTATTAATTTATACAAAGACAAAATATATTTTTTAGGATATAGAATGTTGGGAAATAAAGAAGAGGCAGAGGATATTTGTCAAGAAACATTTATTAGAGTATATACTAATATAGATAAATATGATGATAATCATAAATTTTCTACCTGGGTGTATAAAATTGCAACCAATCTTTGTATTGACCGTATAAGAAAGAACAAGAAGAATGTTTTTTCTTTGGATAATAATGGAGACAAAGGGGAAAATATAGATTTATACTCGATTGTTCCAGATTCAGGATTAAATCCTGAAGAGGAAGTTATATTGAATGAACAAAAGAATTTAATACAACTCTCTTTTGAAGGGTTGCCTATTAAATACAGAACGATTATGATTTTACGGTATGTTGATGAACTGAAATTGCAAGAAATTAGTGAGATACTTGATTTGCCCGTAACTACTATAAAAACAAGATTACATCGCGGAAGAGAACATATGAGAGGTAATTTGGTAAACAATAATCTAATTAAAGAGGAGGGCTAGCTGATATGAATTGTAGAGAAGCAATTAATTTGATGCATGATTATTTTGATGGGGAAATAGAGAAGCATTTATTGTGTGAATTATTAGAGCATTTAAATAATTGCGTATCTTGCGAAAAGCATTTTAATGAGCTTAAAATGACTGACCAATTAATAAAGCAACGCCCAATAGAAGAGCTTTCTTTAGATTTTACTTATAAATTAATTAATCGCTTTCCAAGGAAAAGGAAAGTTAAGAATTGGGCAACTAAGTATCCAGTGGTAGCTGCTGCGAGTATATTTTTATTTTTATTTAGTGTAAGCTTAGTTTCTTATGTAGTACCAAGTAATGAGTTTAAGATTGTAAC
>CAZSSR010000084.1:0-6310 GCA_964609605.1 uncultured Bacillaceae bacterium
ACTAGGGAAAAGAATTTTTAATGGTATGCTCGGAAAACCTGCGCCAGCTCCTATATCTATAATTTTTTTATTAGAAAAATTATAATAAAAAGCAGGAGATAATGAATCAAAAAAATGCTTTATTAAAACTTCGTTAAATTCTGTGATTTTGGTAAGATTAGTTTTTTTATTATATTCAATTAAATTATTGTAGTACATTTTAAACTGATCTAATTGTGCTTCGTTAAATTTTAAATTATATGGTTTTAATAGTTTATTTATCTTTTCAAACATCTTAGATAGAGCTCCGTCTTTTTTTCTTTTGTTCGATATATATTAACAATATAGAAACGTCGGCAGGAGTTACCCCTAATATTCTAGATGCCTGACCAATGTTTTTTGGCTGTACTTCAGTAAATTTTTCCTTTGCTTCAATTGAAATCCCGTTAATATTATTATAGTCAACCCATTCCGGTATTTCCTTAAGTTCAACCTTTTTCATTTTTTCTACTAACATCAATTGCTTTTCAATATATCCTGAGTATTTAATCTGTATTACAACTTGCTCTTTTACTTCATCAGATAAATTTTCTAAAGATGGTGCAATTTTTTCAATAAGGCTGTATTTAATCTCTGGTCTTTTTAATAATGAAGATAATGTAAGAGAATTATTTATCTCTGAAGTACCTGCATCTTTTAATAAGTCTTGAATCTCATTGCTCGGCATTATTCGTTGTGTGTTTAATCTATTTATTTCTAATTCAATCGCTTCTCTTTTTAATGTTAATTTATTAAATTGTTCTTCATTAATTAAGCCGAGTTGATATCCTATTTCTCTTAACCGAAGATCGGCGTTATCATGTCTCAGCAAAAGACGATATTCAGCTCTTGATGTTAACAACCGATAAGGTTCTTTGATTTCTTTAGTTACCAAGTCATCGATTAAAACTCCAATATAAGCCTGAGATCTATCCAGTATTAATAACTCCCTAGAAAGCACTCTGCATGCAGCATTAATCCCTGCAATTAAACCCTGTGCAGCAGCTTCTTCATAACCAGATGTTCCATTTAATTGTCCAGCAGTAAATAGATTTTTTATTTTTTTTGTCTCAAGTGTGGGCCAAAGTTGAGTAGGTACAATTACATCATATTCAATTGCATAACCCATTCTCATTATTTCAGCATTTTCTAATCCAGGTACAGTCTTAACCATTTCTAATTGAACGTCCTCAGGTAAGCTTGTATTAAATCCCTGAATATACATTTCTTTTGTATTTTTCCCTTCAGGCTCCAAAAAAACTTGATGTCTATCTTTATCGCTAAATCTAACAATCTTAACCTCAATTGCTGGACAACCTCTCGGTCCAGTACCTTCGATAGTTCCAGAATACATTGGCGCACGATGTAAGTTATTTTTTATAATTTCATGAGTATAATTGTTAGTATAGGTTAACCAACAAGGGATCTGTTCATTTTTTAAATTATAATTATCAAATGAAAAGTTCGGACATTCATCCTCACCAGGTTGTATTTCCATCTTCGAAAAATCAACAGTGTCTTTATGTACTCTTGGGGGAGTCCCTGTCTTAAACCTAATAATTTTAAAGCCTAATTCCTTTAAATTAGTTGATAAATTTACGGAAGACTGTTGATTATTTGGTCCTCCCTCATATACTAAATCCCCTATTATAATTTTCGCTTTTAAATATGTTCCTGTTGTTAATACAACTGATTCGCTATAATACTTTGCTCCTGTATTTGTAACAATACCTTTAACCTGATTATTTTCAACAATTAAGCTTTCCACCATAGTTTGCTTAAGGTCTAGATTAACCTGATTTTCTATTGTCTCTTTCATCTTTTGCTGATAATTGAATTTATCTGCTTGTGCACGTAATGCACGAACAGCAGGGCCCTTTCCAGTGTTCAACATTCTTAATTGAATATAAGTTTTATCAATATTTTTTCCCATTTCCCCGCCTAATGCATCTATTTCACGCACAACATTCCCTTTAGCAGGACCTCCAATTGAAGGATTGCAAGGCATAAAAGCAACTGCATCTAGATTTATTGTTAATAACAATGTTTTTACACCCATTCTTGATGATGCTAGAGCAGCTTCCACGCCAGCATGACCTGCTCCTACAACTATGCAGCCATAATACCCAGATTTATAACTCAATTAGATTTACCTCCAATTTATATAATGTTATTTTCCTACACAAAAATTTAAGAAAATTTGATCAACTAAATCATCTTCAATAGATTCACCAATAATCTCTCCTAAGAACTGATATGCATTATTTATGTCAATTGCAATTATATCTATAGGAATCTTATTTTGTATTGAACTTATTGAATCATAAATGCAACTATTAGTTTTTCGAAGTAGTTCAATATGTCTTGAATTAGATACATAAGTCAAATCATCAGAATTTAAATTTCCTTCTAAAAGAAATTCATAGATTATAGACTTTAACTTTTCTATGCCTTCTTCATTTATTAATGAAGTATTTACTAATTTTACATCTGTTATTTTTCCCTTTAATAATTCTTCATCAATTTTTTTTGGTAAATCTGTTTTATTAATAACAATAATGACCTTGTTTTCTTTTACTATATTTATCAATTCTATATCCTCAGCAATTAATTCATCATTGTTGTTAAAAACCAACAAAATTAGATCTGCGTTATTTAAAACCTCTTTCGTTTTTTCAACCCCGAGTTTTTCTACTATATTATCCGTTTCCCTTATTCCTGCAGTATCCATTAATTTTATAGGAATTCCTTTAATATTAATATACTCTTCAATTATATCTCTTGTAGTTCCTGGAATATCAGTAACTATAGCCTTGGCTTCACTGATTAATGTATTTAATAAAGAAGATTTGCCTACATTTGTTCGTCCAACATTCGCAATTGATACTCCATCTCTGTATATCTTTCCTTCATTTTCTTGATTTAATAATAAATCTACTTCATCTTTAACATAAAACATATTTTTAAATATATATTCATATGTTACTTCATCAATATCATGCTCTGGATAATCAATATTTACTTCTATAAATGCTAATACCTCAATAAGTATTCTTCTTATATCTTTAATCTTATCTGAAAGTTTTCCTTCCACTTGTTTTAAAGCAACTTCTCGCGCTCTGTCAGTCTTAGCTCGAATAAGATCAATTACTGCTTCAGCTTGTGATAAATCAATACGTCCATTTAAAAAGGCGCGTTTAGAAAATTCTCCAGGTTCTGCTAATCTTGCACCATTCTCAATTATTGTAGTAAGTATTTTGTTAGCTATGACAAACCCACCATGACAATTTATCTCTACAATATCTTCCATTGTAAATGTTTTTGGACTCTTCATAACAGTAACTAATACCTCATCTATTGCTTCTCTGTTTGTATCCATAATATATCCATAATTTATTGTATGACTTTTTACACTATTTAAAGTGCTTTTGCCTTTATATAAACTATCTGTTATAGCTATGGCATCCTCGCCACTTATTCTAATTATTGCAATTCCACCTTCTCCAATCGAAGTAGAAATTGCTACTATTGTATCCTCAATCAATATTAATCACCTCAAAAATTCTTTAGGTTAATAGAATATCATAAATATAATATAACTTAAAATATATTTTAATCTTATTAATTAAAAAAATCCCTATATTACCAGGATTTTTTTAAATCTATTTTTTTGATATGATAATCTTTCTATAGGGATCTTCTCCATGACTTTCTGTTTTTACTTTATCACTGTCTTGTAAATATGAATGTATTATTTTTCTTTCCCATGGCGTCATAGGTTCTAACATTACATCACTACCTGTTTTTATAACTTTATATGACAATTTATCAGCTAGTCTCTGTAAAGTCTCTTTTCTCTTAAATCGATAGTTTTCAGCATCTAAAATCACTCGAACTCTTCCAATATTTTTATTTTTATTTGCTACTATATTTACAAGATACTGTAATGAATCCAATGTTTGGCCTCTTCTACCAATTAAAATTTCTAAATCATTACCAATTAAATTAAGTAATATATAATCTTCTTCTTTTAATTGATCTATTTTAATTGATAAATTCATGGTTCTAAATATTTTCTTTAAAAATAGTATAGCCTCATCAATAGGATCTTCATTATCAGGAATTAATTCTACTTGAACCACTGCATTACTAATTCCCATCAAACCAAACAACCTTTTATTGGGTTGATTAATAATTTTTATTTCTACCTTATCACTAGTCGTTTTTAATTGTTCAAGCGCTGAGTAAACCGCTTCCTTTACTGTTTTACCAGTAGCCACTACTTTATTCATTAAGGAACCTCCTTAAAGTCTATTTTTTCTTTGCTCCTTTTGCTCCTTTTGCTCCTTTTGCTCCCTTTATTACCTTCAATTCCTTAACATCCTTTACTTCCTTAACTTCTTTTACTTCTTTTACTTCTTTTACTTCTTTTTCTCCCTTGTCTCTATAAACAATTAGATTTTGTGCTATTCCAAAAGAATTACTTACAACCCAATAAAGTGATAATGCAGACGGTAGACTTATTCCAATAAATAATATCATTAATGGCATGAAATATAACAATAATTTTTGTTGTGTTGCTGCTTGAGGTGTTGAACCAACCGTTTTTGCTGTTTTTGCTTGAAAATATGTCAATATAGCAGCTAAAACAGGAAATATATAACTCGGCTCACCTAATGGTATTGTTAAAAACGTTGCTTGTGCAATTGCAGTATCTCTAATTATTGCATGATACAAAGCAATTAAAATGGGCATTTGCACTAATATTGGAAGACAACCTGCTAATGGATTCGCATTATTTTTTTGAAGAAACTTCATATACTCTTCATTTAATTTAGTTTTATCGTTTTTATATTTTTCTCTTAATTTAGTTATTTCTGGTTGGAGCTTTTGCATTGTTTTTGTACTTCTAATTTGTGTCAACATTAAAGGAAAAATTGCTAAACGAATTAAAATAGTGGTAATTATAATAGATATTCCATATTTACCTCCAAATAGATCTGCAAAAAAATCTAATATCCACGATATTGGATAAACAAAATATTTATCCCAAATACCATTCTCAGGATCTATTGGTGCTTTAAGTGCTTCAGCTGTGCATCCAGTACTTATAAATATTATTGCTATTAATAATAAAATAAATAATAACTTTTTTTTCACTAGTTCTCCCCCTTATTTTGTTTTCTAGATGGTACTGGATCAAAACCACCTGGATGAAATGGATGGCATTTTAAAATTCTTTTTATAGTTAGCCATCCACCTTTTAAAGCTCCATGTACTTCAATCGCTTCTAGACCATAATTAGAACAAGTTGGATAAAAGCGACATGTAGGTGGTTTTAACGGTGATATAAATTTTTGATAAAATTTTATAATATTAAGAAATATCTTTTTCACTTTAAAATTCACATACCCTTATATAAATATCTATTATCATTACTATTTTATTATAATTTTTGCTTTTTTATATAAATCCAATATACTTCTTTCAAAATCAGTGTAATTCATCTCTGAAGCAGGTTTCCTTGCAATAATTACAATATCAATATTTTTTTTTATTTTTATATTAGTAGCTTTTTTTCTAACTACTTCCTTTATCAACCTTCTAATTTTATTTCTTACAACTGCATTTCCTATTTTTTTACTTACTGATATCCCAAGCCTATAATCATTAACCTTAAAATTATTAAAAACATATAAAACTAATTCTCTGTTTGAAAAAGATTTACCTTTAATATATACTTTTTTAAAGTCTTTTTTCTTTTTTAAGCGAAATTCTTTTTGCAAAAAAATTACCCCCACATATCTCAATAAAAGTATCTATGTGAAAGTATATCTAATAATTATAAATATTAAAACTACTTTTGTAAATCATATTAAAAAATCTGTAAAATCAAACTTTATTTAAACAAAAAACTTAATTTACTATCACCTAATTTTAAAAGGGTAAAAAAATGACCACTCATGAGTGGTCATTTATGCTGATAAAACTTTTCTACCTTTTCTGCGACGAGCACTCAAAACTTTTTGGCCGTTTTTTGAATTCATTCTCTTGCGAAAACCATGAACTTTACTTCTCTTTCTAACATTTGGATGAAATGTTGGTCCCATATATAAACACTCCTTCATATATTTATAATTAATCTTTATTAAGACATCACAAGTCATTTTATCAATAAACAAAGAATAATGTCAATAATTAATCAATTATAATTTATATTTATTAGAAATGCAAAAGTTTTTTCTTATAAATTGTGGATAAATATAAAAAAATATAAATATATATACTTTTA
>CAZSSR010000085.1:0-6308 GCA_964609605.1 uncultured Bacillaceae bacterium
ATCGGAGAAACGTGGTTTGAAGCGAAATAAAGGAGTTGAGATATTTTGCCTGAACTTCCGGAGGTAGAAATAGTTAGAAGGTCATTACTGGAATTGATTACCGGTAAAACAATAAAGAAAATTGAAGTGTTATATCCAAGAATAATTAAAACACCTGCCGATGTTAATGAATTTAAACTATTACTTGAGGGACAAACACTTGATACGATTTTGAGAAGAGGAAAGTATTTATTATTTAAATTTAACGATGTTACTCTGGTATCTCACCTTAGAATGGAAGGGAAATATATTTATAAAGACCTAAGAAGTTTAAAATATGATAAGCATACTCATGTAATATTTATTTTCACAGATAATTCTGAGCTACAATACAATGACGTAAGGAAATTCGGGACAATGGATGCAATATGGAATAAGAATGTCGATAAGTTTTCTAATTTGACAAGGTTAGGTCAAGAACCGATAGACCCTAATTTTGATATTATTAGATTTACAGAAGAGATTAAAAACAAAAATGTGCCCATAAAGCAGATTTTATTAAATCAAAATATAGTGAGTGGGTTAGGTAATATATATGTAGACGATTCTTTGGCAATGAGTAGCATCCATCCATTAAGGATAGCAAATTCTTTAACTATTGAAGAAATAAAAAAATTAACAAAATCAATGAAAGACGTATTAAATGAGGCGATAAGTAGAGGTGGTTCTTCGATAAGAACGTTTGAGAGTGTTTATGGAAGAGGTTCAATGCAAGATCATCTAATTGTATATGGTAGGGCTGATGAGCCATGTATTTACTGTGGGACACCTATTAAAAAGATTAGAGTGTGTGGACGAGGAACACATTATTGTCCAGAATGCCAAAAGTTTAAATAGAAGAATTTTTCTTGTTTATAAGTAATAAGACGGTATTCATTTGATCTATTAAAATATTATTAGTAATATTAAGGAAGGAAAAGTTTATGCTAATAGGTTTAACTGGTGGTATTGCAAGTGGGAAAAGTACCGTTGTGCATATTTTTGAACGAAGAGGCATACCAAGTATTGATGTAGATTCTATTGCTCGGAAAATCGTCGAACCTGGAAGTTTGGCATGGGAAGAAATTGTTAAATGTTTCGGGAATGGAATACTACTTGCCGATGGGAAAATTGACCGGAAAAAGCTTGGAGACATAATATTTGAGGATTCAGACAAAAGAAGAAAGCTTGATGAAATAACACATTCGAAAATAATAGACGAAGCAATGTTGAGAGCTGATATTTTATTAAAGAAA
Organism: uncultured Bacillaceae bacterium; assembly: GCA_964609605.1. GTDB lineage: Bacteria > Bacillota > Bacilli > Tepidibacillales > Tepidibacillaceae > CAZSSR01. Next base: position 1,275 of record CAZSSR010000085.1, read on the forward strand.
AATGAATTTGTAATAATGGATATACCATTGCTTTTCGAAGCAAATATAGAAGATTACTTTGATTTAGTAATAGTCGTTTATATTGATAAAAAAGAACAACTTAAAAGATTAATGTTAAGAGATAAGATTGGTGAAACTGAAGCATTGTTTAAAATTAATAGTCAAATGGATATTCATAAGAAAATTAAAAAAGCTGATTTAATAATATATAACAATAAAGATTTAAGCGAAATCGAGAAGCAAGTAGAAATTATTTTTCAAGACATAAAAAGAGGTAGATACGAGAAAAATAATTAATAATATTAATTATCATTCCTGATTAGAATTGATATATCAATATATGTATTAAATACTGTTGTTTGTTTTAGATAGGTCATATAATATAAAAATTAAGTCATATTTATACTGTTTTTTTTAGATAATATGTTATACTGAAAAGGATAAAATATGATATAGTATGTTGCATAAATATTTAGGGAGGAAAATAATACGATGTCAATTAGAGTTGCTATTAATGGATTTGGGCGTATAGGACGAATGGTGTTTAGAAGAATGATTCAAGAGGACGATATTGATGTTGTAGCAATTAATGCTAGTTATTCAGCAGGACAATTAGCTCATATGTTAAAATATGACACTGTTCATGGGAAATTAAAGGCTGATATTCAATATACTGATAATAGTCTTATAGTTAATGGTAAAGAGACCCTACTTATTTCTGAAAGGAAAGCTTTGAAATTACCTTGGAAAGAATTAGATATTGAAGTTGTTATTGAGGCTACTGGAAAATTTAAAAATAAAGATGATGCTTCTGAACATATTGTAGCGGGAGCAAAAAAAGTACTTATCACTTCGCCTGCAAAAAATGAAGATATTACAATTATAATGGGTGTGAATGAAGAAAAATACGATTATGATAATCATAGCGTGATTTCTAATGCTTCATGTACTACAAATTGTCTTGCACCAGTTGCTAAAATATTAAATGACAATTTTAATATTGAATACGGAATGATGACTACAGTTCATTCTTATACAAATGATCAGAGAGTTTTAGATAATATGCATAAGGACTTAAGACGGGCAAGAGCTGCATCTCAGTCTATTATTCCAACTTCAACCGGGGCTGCAAGAGCAATTTCAGTTGTAATTCCGGAATTAGAAGGGAAACTTAATGGTCTTGCATTGAGAGTACCAACACCTGATGTTTCACTTATAGATTTGGTTATAACAGTTAAAGAAAAAGTAAATATAGAAAAAGTTAATGAGCTTTTTAAAAAAGCAAGTATTGGACCTATGAAGGACATAATTGGTTATACTGAAGAACCATTAGTTTCAGTAGATTTTATCGGAGATGACCATTCAGCAATAATTGATGGTTTATCAACAATGGTTATCGGTGATCATCATATAAAAATCTTAGCTTGGTATGATAATGAGTGGGGATATTCTTGTAGAGTGGTTGATTTAGCAAAATATATTTCTTATTCTGAATCGCAGAAAAGAGATAGTAAAATTCTAACGGCTTAATATTTATATAATATATTTTAGATAGCACTGATATATTTTTATATATAAGTGCTTTTTCTATGATATATATCTAAATAAATATGCTATCTTGCCATATCTATATATAAATGATTATTGTATTATTAATATTTAAAGTGTAGGGGCAATCAGATGTCAAAAGTTAAAAAAAATACTTGCAAAACAATAATAAAACAAGTATAGTAAGTATCGTGAAAATTATTTATTAATAAGGAACCGGTTTCTACTTAAAGGGTTAGGATCTCACAGGACTAACTTTCCCCCGTTGTAGATAATCTAGGTCCCGCATGCTTGGAAGGGCATGGATCAATATTTTATAGGGGGGGTATTTGTAATGGATACTATGGGTCGTCATGTTATAGCAGAATTATGGAATTGCAATGTAGAAAAACTTAATAATTTAAAGTTGATTGAAAAAATAATGGTTAATGCGGCGTTGGAATCAGGTGCAGAAATTCGAGAAGTAGCTTTTCATAAATTTGCACCAATGGGAGTAAGTGGGGTTGTTATTATATCTGAATCTCATCTTACAATTCATAGCTTTCCCGAGCATGGGTATGCTAGTATAGATGTTTATACTTGTGGAGATACTATTGATCCTAATGTAGCTGCAAAATTTATTACAAAACAATTAGAAGCTACGAGATGTGAGTCAATAGAAGTTGCTAGGGGAATGAGTCCTGTTAATATTCAGTCCAATAGAAACTTAATTTATTCAAAGTAAAAATTAAACATTAAAAAAGGATGTGTAAACATCCTTTTTTTTAATGTTTAATATCTTCTATAACTGCTTGAGATATATTAAAGCAATGATCACTAATACGCTCAAGATTGCTTATAATATCAAGAAAAATTACACCGGAGCTACCACCACATTCTTCATTATTAAGGCGTTTTAAATGTGATTTACGATAATTTCTTTCCATTTTATCAATTAAATCTTCGTTTTCCATAACCTTCTTAGCAATTAAACCATCTCGTTTTTCTAATGAAGAAAATGCCAATTCACAATTTAAAACAGTTAAATCAAACATTGTAGTAAGTTCAAATTTTGCATCTTCAGAAAATGGTAGGGTATGTTTATGTGAGTATTGAGATAATTCAAGAATATTTTCAGCGTGATCCCCAATTCGTTCAATGTCATTAACAATTTGAAGATATATTGATGATTGATTTGATTGTTTCTTTGATAACGAACTTTGACTAATTCTAACCAAATATTCAGTAATTTTCTTGTCTAAATCGTTAACAATTTCTTCTTCCATGTGTGCGTGGTTACTTTTAGTTTCATCACCAGTAAAGAAGAAGTTGATTGTGTCAGTTAAGGCATCTTTAGCAATACCGCCCATTCTCGATAATTCTTTAACAACTTGTCCAAGTGCGACTGATGGATTGCTTAGAAGTCTTTTATCAAGATATTTAGCACCATAATCTAACTCTTTAACTTCACCTGGAATTAGTTTAGTAACGATATAAGCTAATACTGTAATAAATGGTAATTGGATAAGAACACTAGAGAGATTAAAAATTCCGTGTGCCCATGCTATCTGCATTTTAACATTAAAATCTCCTGCTATGAAGTCAATAACAGCAGGATATATTCCTAACTTTAGTAAAGGTAGGAACAAAATTGTTCCTATTACATTGAATAAAATGTGGCTTAAGGCGGTACGTTTTGCAGCTACTGATGTACCGATTGCTGCTAAGGCAGCAGTAATTGTTGTTCCGATATTATCGCCGAATAAAATCGGTAAAGATTGTTGTAAGGTAATAGCACCTGCTTCTGCTAAGCTTTGTAAAACGCCTATCGTAGCACTACTGCTTTGTACAATCATAGTAAAGACTGTACCAGTTAAAACGCCAAGCAGAGGCTGGTCAGTAAGATTTTGAATGAGATTAAGGAATACTTCTGAATCCCTTAAAGGTGACATTCCTGCACTCATGTTATGTAATCCTTGGAATAACATACCGAATCCAAAAACAATTTCTCCAATATTATTTATATTTTTATTTTTAAAGAAAAAAAGTAAAATTGCGCCTACAGCAATGATCGCTAAAGAATATTCAGTTATATTAAAACCGATAATAAAAGCAGTTACTGTAGTTCCAATGTTTGCACCCATTATAATTCCAATTGATTGTCGAAGTGTTAATAATCCGGCATTAACTAATCCCACAGTTAAAACGGTTGTTCCACTACTACTTTGAATAATTGCTGTAACTAAGGCACCAGCTATTACACCTTTAACTGGGTTTGAGGTCATTCGTTCTAGGATAGTTCTAAGCCTGTCACCAGCTGCATTTTGTAATCCATCGGACATATATTTTATTCCGAATAAAAAAATTCCTAATCCACCAAAGAACAGAAAAGCCATCTCTTTTATGTCCATGATTTCCCCCTAGTTCTAATTGAAATATTTTCTACAATGCCCAAACTATTATACTTTAAAATTTATATAAATAAAAGGATTAGATAAGTATTATATATTTATAATATATTTATGGGTTAATTTTGTAGAAACTTTACTTGACGTTTTGCCCTCTGTAAGGGAAACTTATAATTAAATATAAAATAAATAATGCAAAGGTGAGTTAGTGAAATGAAATGCCCATATTGTAATTTCAATGGTACAAAAGTAATAGATTCCAGACCGATTAAAGATGGTAAGTCAATTAGAAGAAGAAGGGAATGCGAATCTTGTACAAAACGATTTAATACGTATGAAGAAGTGGAAAAGACTCCGATATTAGTAATTAAAAAGGATGGGAATAGAGAAGAGTTTGATAATGAAAAAATATTAAGAGGACTAATTAGGGCTTGTGAAAAAAGGCCTGTATCTTTATGTATATTAGAAGAGATTGTTGATGAAGTTGAAAGAGAACTTAGAAATGATATGATTTCAGAAGCTGAAAGTAAACAAATTGGGGAAATGGTTATGGAGAAGTTATATCGTGTAGATGAAATATCCTACGTTCGTTTCGCTTCAGTATATCGTCAATTTAAAGATATTAATGTATTTATAGATGAAATTACTAATCTATTCCATAAATAAAATAGGAGGAACATCTTTTGAAAAACAGAATATTTATATTTAGCTTATTATTAATACTATTGCTTTCAGCATGTAGTAATACAGAGAAACCTGTGGTCGAGAAGGAACCAGAAAAAGGCGGACAATTAAACTTAGGTATTAAAGATTTTAACATTGATCCAGTATTATATATGGGTTCTGAATTTCCGTTTGCTAATCTAAATCCAATATTATATAGAGGCTTAATGAGTTATGATGAAAAATTACAATTAACAGTTAATCTTGCTGAATCTATAAAAATTGATGAAGAAGCTAATGAAGTAGAAATAATTTTAAAAAATAATATAAAATGGGAGGATAATACTCCTGTAACAGTTGAGGATGTTCAATTTACATATGAATTATATAGCAATTCTAATTATAACGGTTATTGGAAATCATTCACATTTAATAT
>CAZSSR010000086.1:0-6217 GCA_964609605.1 uncultured Bacillaceae bacterium
ATAACTATAGCAAGCAACATGTTTATGTAAGGAAATATATTTAAAATAATATCAATTGTACTCATATATGTTCCTCCAGTATGTTTAGTTTTTATAAAATTGTACAAAAATTATGTAATTATAGATAAAATTATATAATATTAATGAATTAAGTCAATTAATATAACAATAACCTAGCTTTAAGAGAAATTGAAAGATTATTAATTTACTTGATTACTATTAAAGAGTAACGTAAGATAAATACGATTGTTTTTTAGTTAATGTTAAGGTGTGAATATTATGAATAGATACGTAGTTATAGATGTTGAAACGACAGGTAACAAACCATTTGAGGATAAAATTATTCAAGTTGGTTTAGTTTTGATGGAAGATAATAATATAAAGGAAACTTTTTCATCATTAGTTTATACGGATACTATTATACCTGAATTTATTCAGGATTTAACTGGTATTAGTAACGAAATGTTAATTTCAGCTCCAACTATTGATGAGGTTATACAACAATTATTACCTTTTTTAGAAAACTCGATTTTTGTTGCTCATAATGCTTTATTTGATTATGAATTTATTCAATTTGCTTTGGAAGAGACAGGTTATGAAGCTTTTTCTGGTTTTGTAATTGACACCCTTCAATTATCAAAAATCTTATTACCAATGTCTCAAAGTTATAAACTAGAGTTAATTACTGATGAATTAAACATAATTCATGATAATCCGCATAATGCAATTGACGACGCCAAAGCAACGGGTATCCTATTTATTAAACTATTAGATATTTTGAAAAATATGCCTTTAATTTATCTTCAAAAATTAGCTGAAATTTTCAAGATAAATAATCAAGGATTATATTTGATTATAGATCAATTTATTGATGAAAAAATAAATAAATATCAAACAAATGATGAACTTGATTATGTTATACACAATCAAGTTGTTTTAAGAAAAGATATAGAAGATAAAAATATAAAAGATAGTGAAGTTGATTATGATCAATTTAATTCAATTTTTGATGAAAATGGATTGTTGATTGCCAACTTTCCTGATTTTGAATTGCGATTAGGTCAGAAAGAAATGTCGATGGAAATAATGGATGCTTTTAATGAAAGTATACATCTGATGATAGAGGCGGGAACAGGAACAGGGAAAACATTAGCTTATTTAATTCCAGCAATTTATTGGGCTAAGGAACATAAGGAAAAAATAGTAATATCTACTCACACCATTAATTTACAAGAACAATTATATCACAAGGATATCCCACTACTAAAAGAGATAGTACCCTTTGATTTTTCTTCTACTATATTAAAAGGTAGAAATAATTATCTATGTTTAAGAAAATTCGAGATTAAATTAATGCAATTTAGTAATGTTGATTTAAGTTATGATAATTTAGTTGATATAGCACAAATTTATACATGGTTAACTTTAACAAATACAGGTGATGTTGAAGAAATTAACTTGTCTTTATCAGGACGGAATCTATGGAACGACTTAAGAAGCGATGCTGATTCATGTTTAAATCGTTTATGTCCATGGTTTAATCTCTGTTATTATCATCGTGTTAAACAAAAAGCACAAATGGCAGATATTATTATTACTAATCATTCTCTATTATTAACTAATTATAAAACAGACCATCGAATTTTACCTTCATATAATCGATTGATAATCGATGAAGCTCATCAATTTGAAGGAGTCGCTACAAAGCATTTAGGATATGAATTAAATCAAAATCAGTTTAATTACTTTTTATCAAAATATTATAAAGATGCAAAAAATGGTTTATTATTAAATATAATAAATGATTTATTAAGCTCAAAAAACTCTGACCAAATTAATATGTCAAATATAATTAAAAATGAAATAATACCATTAATCGTGCAAATCAATGATGAAGCTCAAAAATATTTTGATTTGATCAGTGATTATATTAATTTAGCAACAAAAAAATCTGATATTAATAGAAGAACTTTAAGAATAGTAGATAAAATTATTCAAACTAGCGAATGGAAAAATATTTTGTTGGTAGCAGAAAACATACAAATTAATTTGACGGAATGGTTAAATGGAATGGGAAACTTAAGTCAACAAATGCGCAATGTTGGGATAGATGAGAATCTATATGCAGATTTTAGTGGATATATAAAAGATTTAAAGAAAATTATATTCATTTTCACAGAATTGAATGCCGCTAAAGATCCTAATATGGTGTATTGGATTGAAGCAGTATTAAGGGGTAAAAAATTAGTATCATATTTATACGCTGTACCAATTGAAATAGGACCTCTTATTAGAAGCTCATTGATTGACAAGCTTGATAGTGTAATTATGACTTCAGCTACTTTAAGTGTTAATGATTCTTTTAATTATGCAAGTAAGGATTTTGGTTTCAATCCAGATGATCAGGAATTAAGAAAGATATTGCTACCATCTCCATTTAAATATGAAGAACAAGTGATGGTTTATATACCTAATGATGTACCGTATATTAAAGATGTATCTGAGGAAAAATATATTGAGTATATAGCTAAAAATATCGCGGATTTAACTTTAACGATGGATGGTAGGACACTCGTACTTTTTACTTCACACACAATGTTACAAAAAACTTATAAACGTTTAAAAGATATTTTAAAGTCTGATCAAATTAATGTTTTAGGTCATGGGATTGATAGCAGTAGTCGTTCTAAATTAACAAAGAATTTTAAATCTAATAGCAAAACAGTCCTTTTAGGAACAAGTAGTTTTTGGGAGGGTGTTGATATTCCTGGCGATAATTTAAGTGCCTTAGTAATTGTTAGGTTACCATTTACACCTCCTAATAATCCAGTACAAGAAGCTAAGGAAGAAAAACTAAAGGCAGAGCAAAAAAACTCATTTATAGAATTATCGTTGCCTGAAGCTGTTATCCGTTTTAAACAAGGCTTTGGCAGGTTAATAAGAACTCAAAAGGATCGAGGAGTAGTTGTAATATTTGATAGAAGAATTGTTGAATCAAGGTATGGGAAAACTTTTATTAATTCTTTGCCACCTGTAAATATAAGATATTTGTCATTTAAAGATATATTAAAAGATATAGAAAGTTGGTTTTATTAAAAGTCAACTTTCTATGTCTTTTTTATACTTAAATTGTGGTACTCCCTTCTACATATGATACAATTAATAAATATTCATAGTATTATAATTCTGTTTATAACAAACAAAAATAGCTGTGTTAATTTAAATACGAGTTTAGTTAGAATATTTTTCAATTAGCGAAAATTGATTCTAAAAGGAGCAAGAGTTTTGTATGCGAACAAAAATATATAATGCTTTAATATTAACAATCAATTCAGAGTTAGAAATTATACCTAATGGGTGTATGATCTTTGAAGATGACTTAATTATATATATTGGTGCAGAATCAGAAGATAATATAGATTTTGAAAGAGTAATCGATGCAAAAGGTAATATTGTGATGCCAGGTTTAATCAATACGCATTGTCACTGTCCGATGACGTTACTAAGAGGTTATGCTGATGATTTGACATTACAGGATTGGCTTAATAAAATTTGGCCAATTGAAATGCAGTTTACTGAAAAAGATATTGGATGGGGAGCGCAATTAGCAATAGTTGAAATGTTGAAAAACGGTATTACAACCTTTTCTGATATGTATATATTTATGGATATGGTAGCAAATATTGTTAAAAAGACTGGCATAAGGGCGAATTTATCTCGAAGTATTATAGAAACGAGTAATAATGAAAAGGTTAATAATGGAAAAATTATGGAGGCATCAAGATTTACAAAGGAGTGGAATAATCAAGCTGAAGGTAGAATTCGAACAATGATGGCACCACATTCTATTTACACATGTTCACCAGAATATATAAAAAAAATAGCAAATATAGCAAAAGAGATGAATGTACCAATACAAACCCATCTTGCAGAAACTAGATATGAAGTAAAAGAAAGTATCGAGAATTTTGGATGTAGTCCTGTTAAACATCTTGATAATTTAGGTGTTTTTAAAAATCAGTCATTAGTAGCACATGCTGTTTTTGTTGATGAAGATGATATAGATATTTTAGCAAGAAATAATGTAAAAGTATCTCATAATCCAGGAAGTAATTTAAAATTAGGGAGTGGGATAGCACCTATTTCAAAAATGATTAAAAAAGGAATATGTGTATCATTAGGGACAGACGGCGCTGCAAGTAATAATAATTTAGATATTGTTGAAGAAATGAGATTAACTGCACTAATCCATAAAGGTGTTAATAATAATCCTATAGCTATTTCAGCAAACGAAGCGTTAAAAATGAGTACATACTTTGGTGCAGAATCTTTATTTATTGCTGATATTGTTGGTTCATTAGAAGTAGGCAAAAAAGCTGATTTTATAATTATTGATATTGATCAGGCACATTTATATCCAATGTATAATCCAATATCACAATTAGTGTATTCTGCGTCAGGTCATGATATTAAAGATGTTTTTATTAATGGTGTGCAAGTAGTAAAAAATAGAGACGTTCTCACAATTGACGAAGAAGAAACGTTTTTCGAAGTGAGTAAATTAACAAAAAAATGGTTATAAAAAACATCTTCTATTAAAAATTATTATTTGTAGGATGCCATTATTTTTTAATAATTTTAATGTATAATATTAAAGAAAAAATAAAAGGATGGTTTAAATGGGAATAGAATTAATTGCAAAGGTTCAGATTACACAAACACCAGATTTGTATAAAATCGTAGATGTATTAAATAAAGCCTTAAAATATGACGACCTAATGTTTGGATTAGCGAAAGATCAAGAAAATCCTAATAAAATGGTTTTTAGCATATATAGAACATAATACAAATTAAGAAAAATTTAAAAAGTTGGGGAAAAAATGAAGAAAATTATTATATTTATAATTATAATTATTACACTAATAACTTTTTTGACATTTTATTATTTTTATTCTGTGTGGGATATAGAACAAGATACTGAAAAAATAATGATAAACAAAGCATACTCGGAGGTTCCTGAGCTGGATAGCATTGTTGATATAGATTTATTTTCAGGAGATAGACAATTTTATTTTATATTAGGGAAAAGTGCTATTGGTAATGATGTTTTAGTTTGGTTAAACGATAATGAAATAAATTCAAAATATTTATTTAATTGGGTAACAAAGGATGAAATTAAGGAAAAAACTCTAATTGTTAATCCAGATATCACAATAATGAGAATAGCAATAGGTATAAATATTGATGATACTATTATATATGAGATTTTGTTTAAGGATATAGAAGGAAGATTAGGATACCAATATTATAAGCTTGAAAGTGGAGAATTTATTAAAACATATAAATTAGGTAAAATCTAATATAATTAATGATTGCCAGAGGGACGTTAACAATAGTAAAATCAATTTAGTGTATTTTTAACATTTAAGGAGGGGCTATCTTTGCAATTGGCAAAACGCGCATTAAAGCTTAAGCCTTCACCAACTTTAGCGATTAATTCAAGGGCTAAAGAATTGATTGGTAAAGGTGTTGATATAATAGGCTTAAGTGCTGGGGAACCGGATTTTAATACACCTGATAATATTATTCAAGTGGCATATAGATCTATGAAGGAAGGAAAGACAAAATATACACCATCAAGCGGAGTATATGAATTAAGAGAAGCTATTATCGATAAATTATACAAGGACAATGGTTTAATTTATAAACCGGATCAAATAATTGTTACTAACGGTGCCAAGCACGCCTTATATAATTTTTTTCAAGCTATTTGTGACTCTGGAGATGAGGTTATAATACCGCTTCCATATTGGGTTAGCTATCCTGAACAAGTGAAGCTAGCAGGTGCAGTACCAATATTTGTTGAAGGAAAAGCGGATAATAACTATAAATTCACCCCAGATCAATTGGATAAGTTAGTTACTAAAAAAACTAAGGCATTAATAATTAATTCACCTTGTAATCCTACTGGAACTATTTATTCAAAAGATGAATTATTAGAAATATCAAAGGTATGTAAAAAACACGATATAATGATTATTTCTGATGAAATATATGAGAAATTAATTTATGATGGTCATGAACATGTAAGTATCGCTAGCGTTAGTCAGGATGCCTATAATAGGACTATCGTTATTAATGGTGTGTCTAAACCGTATTCAATGACAGGATGGAGAATTGGCTATGCTGCGGGTGATGAGACAATTATTAAAGCAAT
>CAZSSR010000087.1:0-6214 GCA_964609605.1 uncultured Bacillaceae bacterium
TGTAACTTCTTTACCCGCTAAATCCTCACTATTATATTCCTCTGGAAATGTAACAAGTATTTCCTTTTCTTCGCCTTTACTCATACCTATTAATTGCTCTTCAAAACCAGGAATAAAAGCACCTGATCCTATTTCTAAAGGATGCATAACACCCTTACCACCTTCAAATGGAACACCTTCTAGAAAACCTTCAAAATCAATTACGGCAGTATCCTCTTGTTCAACCGTTCCTTCATCAACTACAATAACATCTGCATGCCGTTTTTGTAATGCTTCTATGTCCTTGTCTATATCTTCATCTAAGACAATAAAATCCTTCTTAGTTATTTCAACCCCTTTATGTTCGCCAAGCTCTACTTCTGGCTTAACAGTAACAGTTGCTTTAAAAATAAGTGGCTTATCCTTCTCGAATTGCTCTACATCAATCTCTGGTCGATCCACTGGACTTATTCCAGTATCCTTAACTGCTTCTTCATAGGCTGAAGGTAATATAAAATCTAAAGCATCATTATATAAAGATTCTACCCCAAAACGTGATTCAAAAACCTTGCGAGGTACTTTCCCTTTGCGAAACCCAGGAACATTTACCTTCTTAACCACTTTATTAAATGCTAAATCTAAAGCATTTGTAACCTCTTCTTCATTTACTTCAACTTGAAGTAACCCTTTATTTTTTTCATCTTCAATTTTTTCCCAACTTGCCTTCATCCTTAATTTCCTCCTTAGCATCTTTCGAAAACACCTTATGTAACAAGGTATCTATTAAGTTATATCCTTCCAATATAATAACCACTTTATTATAACATAAACCTTTCCCTTTTCAAGTTTGTAAAATTAATTGAATGTTATTAATTTCAACTCCCACTTTTAACTAATAAAAATCGTAAAGTATATTAAATATTATAAAAGGAGATGTTTTAATTGTTAAAAACAAAAGTATTAAAATTATTATCAATTGTTCTTGTTATTGGATTAGTTTTTGGTGCAATGCCAACTATTTTAGCTGAGGAAACTACAGAAACCACTGTAGATAGTACCGAAAATGTTTCTGTTACTGCTGGATTAACACCTGATAGTATATTATATGTATTTGACAGATTATTAGAAAATATTCAAATTACATTAACTATTGATGATACTAAAAAAACCTTATTATTAATGACAATATCTGAAGAAAGACTTGCAGAAGCAGAATACTTAATCGAATTAGCCAAAGATGAAGAAGTAAACGACGAGGAATGGAATCAACTTATCCAAAATGTTGTAGATGATTATAGAACCAAAGTAGATAAAGCTATAGAAATCACTGAAAAGCTTGTTTACGACACTGATGAGGATACAAAGGCTGAGCTGGATATAATTATTGATAAAATTATCACTACAGTTAACTTTGATAGTGAAGCTTTAAAAAATAATGACCAAATTAATGAAGTTAAAAATGGGGCTTTATTAGTTGCAAATGTAGTCAGTGAATTAGATAGAGAAAAAGTTGAAGAAATTAGAGATTTAGGTGTTGGATATGGTCAAATATCACAAATATTTGCACTAGCAGAAACTACTGGTAAGGATTTAGATGAAATCGCCGCACTTTTTACAATAGAAAAAATGGGCTTAGGACAAGCGGCTGTGGAATTAGAAATTAATATGGCGGATTTCGCAAAGAGTAAAAATTCAACTTCACCTGTGAATGAAAATCCTCTAAAATTAAATAATGCTTTTAATAATTATGGAGATACAAGTGAAAATCAATTAAATAATCAAATAAAAGAAAATCAAAATAATGGAATAGTAGAAATTAATGAATTAGGTGAAGATAATACATCTAATAATGACAATAAAAGTAATAGCACAAAAGAAGATAACAACATTAGTACTAAGGATAAGACAAATAATAATTTATCCATAAACACAAACAACAATTCTAAAACAAATGTCAATAGCGATAATTCTAATAGTAAAAATCGTTAATAATTTCCCTTTTACCTAAACTTATTAATAATTTATTTGTTATAATAAGTTCAGAGTATTATGGAAGGATGTTACTTTTAATGACCTTAGATGAAAAAGCAATTATCGCCCAAACAGATAAAGAAGCTCTGGGTGAATTATTAAAAAACTATCAGCCTTTTATCAGAAAAGTCGTTTATGATACTTGTCAAAAGTACGTGGAATGGGGAAGAGACGAGGAATTATCGATTGGTCTAATCGCATTTGAAGAAGCTATTATTCGTTTTGATCCTAATAAAGGTGCTTTTTTAACTTTGGCAAGACAAGTAATAAGAAGTAGGGTAATTGATTATTTAAGGAAAGAGAATAAATATGATTTTCTTGATATAGATGAGGTAAAAGGCATATTCACCGTTGATTCGATAAATCCGATTGCGGAGGAAATTGAAATATTACAAAAATATTTGTCAAGATATCAAATTACATTCGATTGCTTACCTGATATTAGCCCCGTGAAAAAAGTATTGCGTGATGAAATGAAATTAGTTGCTAAAACTATCGCTACTTCAGATATCTTGCTTAATCATCTTTTGGAAAAGCATCAATTACCTGTTAAAGCAGTAGCTAAAAAAACTAATATTTCTTTTAAAAAAATTGAACGTAATAGAATATATATTATTACAATGACCATAATATGGTATCTTGATTTACCTATATTACAAGAATATATTAAATAAGATATTTTTAAAGGGAAAGTGAGGGAAGAGAAATGAAGGAAGGTATTATTTTAGAACTAAACAAAAATACTGCAGTCTTAATTACAGCAGAAGGAGAATTTCTCTCAATTCCTTCGCAACCAACATGGTCTATTGGTGATGAAATAAAATATAATCCAAAAATAATTGCTAGTCAAACAACTAACAATAGATATAAAAATAATAACTTAATGAAAAAAGGAGTATGGATTGCCTTAGCTGCCTGTATAATGCTACTATTAATACCTCTCACCACAATTACAGAAGCAAGCACTTATGTAACAATAGATATAAATCCTAGTATCGAAATTGAGCTAAAAGGTGACAAAGTGATCAATGTTAAAGCTTTAAATAATGACGCAGAAAAAATAATTATTAATATACCAAAGGAATATCAAGATATTTTTTCCATCACTACTTATATTATTGATAAGTCAAAGGAATTTGGCTATCTAACACAAAATGAAGAAAATTATATAACGATTGGTGTATGTGATAATAATACGGATTTTTTAATAAATGATTATGAAAAGTTTATAAAAGAAAAATTAGCCGAACAACGGTTAAACGCTGAAATCTTAGTTGTTAATGGTACATCTGAGGATAAAAAATTAGCAGATAATAAAAATATTTCTTTAGGCAAATATGTCCTACAGCAGAATGAAAATTTAGAAGGAAAAGCTATTAACAACGAAAATGAAAATTCAAGTAACGGTATTGGTAAGAGTAATAGTATAAATCCTAATAATAAAAGTGATAATAGTGATAACAATAGTAGTAATAACAATGTGAATACTAATAATCCTAATAGTAATGTTGACAATGACAACAAAAATAATATTATATCTCCAAACAATGGCGACAATAATAAGAGTAATGATAAAGTTATTAACGATAACACTGAAATTTATAATGACTTAAAAAATAACGACTATAATCAAAACGATGCAGCTAACCCTAATACTAACAACAATAGCAATAATAGTAATAATAAAAATAATTAAAGCACTCTTTAACAAGAGTGCTTTTTTTAACCTAGTATATTTTTATAAAACAGAATACAAATATGGCGTCTCAGGAGGGATTCGAACCCCCGGCCTACGGCTTAGAAGGCCGTTGCTCTATCCAGCTGAGCTACTGAGACAAAAGGTCATTAATATCATGACAACAGGAAAAATTATAACATGATATACCTCTTTAGTCAAACGCTTTCTTTAGTAACCAACGTATCTACCAGCCCTTGTAAAGCCTTAGATCTGTGACTAATTGAATTCTTTAAATCCATGCTTATTTCTGCCATTGTCTTATCGTATTCTGGTAAATAAAATAATGGGTCATAACCAAACCCACCAGACCCTTTTAAATTAAATCCAATTAACCCCTCACAAATACCTTTAGTAATTATCATATTCTTATCTGGTATTGCTAAAACCATAACACAGACAAATCTTGCTGTTCTTTTATCTAGCCCAATACCTCTCAATGATTCTAGTAATTTCTCATTATTCTTATTATCATTCTTATCTGCTCCAGCATATCTTGCTGAATAAATACCTGGCTCCCCATCTAGAATATCAACCATTAATCCAGAATCATCTGCTATAACTGGCAAGTTAATAATATTACATATTTGTTCTGCTTTTTTTATAGCATTTTCTTCAAATGTTTCCCCATTTTCTACAACATCAGGAATATCCTTGAATTCATCCATTGATCTTATCTTTATTCCCAACTCACTTAACAACAGAGAAAATTCTGCAATTTTCCCTTTATTCCTCGAGGCAATAACTACTTCTTTAATCATCATTCTTTTTTAATCCAATCAAATCTCCAATATCTCCTAAGCATTCTTTTTGAAGACTGATTAATTGAGTGATCCCTTGTTTACCCAACTTTAATAATACTGCGAGTTCTTCTTCATCAAACTGTGCTTCCTCACCCGTTCCCTGAATTTCTACGTATTTGCCTCCACAAGTCATAACAATATTCATATCTACTTTAGCTTGGGAATCCTCTTCATAATCTAAGTCTAGCCTTAATTCCTCATTTATCACTCCAACACTGGTTGCAGCAATAAAGGATTTTATTGGCATTTCACTTAATTTATTTTCATTAATAAGCTTATTACATGCATCAACCATTGCTATAAATGATCCTGTTATTGATGCAGTCCTAGTTCCTCCATCAGCCTGTATTACATCACAATCAATCCAAATCGTTTTTTCACCAAGTAGTTCAAGATCGACAACCGAACGAAGTGCTCTTCCTATCAATCTAGAAATTTCCATTGTTCTACCGCCAACCTTACCCCTTGTAGATTCTCGTTGATTTCTAGTATGTGTTGCTCTTGGAATCATTGAATATTCTGCTGTAATCCATCCAGTTCCTTCTCCACGCAGAAAACCAGGAACTCTATCTTCAATTGAAGCAGTGCAAATAACTTTTGTATCACCTACTTCTATCAAAACTGACCCTTCAGCATGCTTAATATAATTTCTAATAATATTTACTTTCCTTAATTCACAATTATCTCTACCATTATTTCTCAAAATATAAACCCCCAGTTTCTCAAATCAATTATAGTATCTACAAAATACTAATAGTTTTCTTAAAAGGAAATATAAATATATTATCCAAAAAATCATAAAAAGTGTTTTTCTAAATCAATATGCTTTGCATTTAATTCTATGCCAAGCCATTTCTCTCCTATTTGCTTAAATATATTCTCATCCCCCGTAGTAAAAAACTTATTGTTAAATCCGTCTTTTTCTACACTATTTAGCTCTTTATTTTCTAAGATAGATGCCAATTCCTTAGCAGTCTCCTCAGCAGAGCTTATTAATAATATATTATTACCTACAATACTCTGAATATATTCACTAATTATCGGATAATGGGTACAACCTAATATTAACGAATCAATATCTTTACCTTGAAGTGGAGACAATGCTTCGCTAACAACCTTCATTATATAACCCTCAGAATAATTACCATTACCCTCCACTAAAGGAACTAATGTTGGGCAGGCCACCTCAATTACTTCAGAATTACAATCTAATTTCTTTAATGTTTTTTCATATGCACTGCTTGAAATAGTACCAATAGTTCCTATTACTCCAATTCGTTTACGCTCTGAATTTCTTATTGCAGCCTCGCTCCCAGGTTTAATTACACCAACTACAGGAATGTTAATCCTGTTTTTTACATCCTCTAAAGCATAAGCAGTTGCTGTATTACAAGCAATGACAATGCTTTTCACATTATAGGTCATTAAGAAATCAATTATTTCAAAAGTAAACTTTGTTACTTCTTCTTTAGTTCGAGGACCATATGGGCATCTTGCAGTGTCTCCAACATATATTAGTTCTTCATCTGGCAATTGTTTCATTATCTCTTTTACAACTGTCAAACCACCTAAACCTGAATCTAAAATCCCAATGGGTTGGTTTTTATTCATAATTTTTGTTTCTCCTTAAGAAGTTATATAGTTCATATCGATTTTTAATTATATA
>CAZSSR010000088.1:0-2440 GCA_964609605.1 uncultured Bacillaceae bacterium
AATCTCTTTTATTTCGCTTTCTAGAACTTCATTAGTTAATTGAAGAAATTGTTCGGGTGTGCTATATTTTTTAAATAGTTTAGCAGTAATTTGATTAACTTTTTTATCAGTTGATTGAGCTGATAACATTGTAGCAATTAATAGTTCAAATGCACTCGAAAAAGTTAATTCACATTTAGCCTCTGGATATATTTTGTCCAAAATCTCTATTACTTTCCTAGCTTCTGTTTTTTTAATGGTCTTTATATTGTTTATATCCCCCATGATAATTACCTCGTTTTTTATATAATATAGTATATCACTAGTAATAATAGATATAGTTATTTTACCTTCAAAATTAAAACATCTTGGCTTTATTACATATTACTAACTTATAAAATAAACGATCTCTGTATGTAAATGGTAATTTATAGTATATACTTTTTTATATCGCTTTTCCTTTTATTATTTTTAGATTATACTAATAAACATATTAATTAAAACATTACAAAGAAGGTCAAGCTTATGAACTATATATATGTGGGAATAGGAGGATTTATTGGGGCCATACTCAGAGTGAGTACTGGTAACTTTTTTATGCAAATATTCTCAAATACAATAATACCTTTTTCAACTTTATCAATAAATTTATTAGGAACTTTTATATTAGCATTTTTTTTAGCAAATAAAGTAAAAAAAGTATCCTCAAATTTTAATTTATTTTTTTCAACTGGCCTATTAGGTTCTTTTACAACATTCTCTACTTTTAGTATAGAGACAATAAATCTTCTGAATATAGGTGAATTTTGGCTAGCCTTATTTTATATAATGTTAAGTTTGCTGGGAGGTATTTTATTTTCTTGGTTAGGATTTATAACTGCGAATATCAAATTAGAAAATATTAAAATCCCATCAACTCCACGGGGGGATGAATATTGAATTGGTTATTAATTGGTATCGGTGGATCCCTTGGAGCAATAAGTAGATATGCAATAGGTAAATATATAAATTCTCGAAATACTTCATTTCCTTTTGCTACACTAATAGTAAATGCAATAGGATCTTTTCTTTTAGGCTATATAATCGGTTACAATATTCTAAACGAAAACCTGAATTTTAATTTCTTTGTTGTAGCTGGATTTCTTGGTGCGTTTACTACATTTTCTACCTTTTCATTTGAAATATTTAGTCTGTTAAAAGGAAAAGAAACTTTAAAAGCATTTATTTTTATTTTCCTTCATGTTTTTATTATTTTAATTACTGGTTTGCTTGGATTTTCTTTAAATAACTAAAAATTAGTTGAACTATATTTCCCCAAATAGTAAGAAAGTATCATTTTAATTGATAAAATCAGTTTTTGATTTTATTTTTTTATGTATATTTTTGAATACTACTAATAGCGTAATATATATTAATACATTAGTGAACGAGTGATCTATGAAAACTTCTTCTTATGTAAAAAGTTAGGCACAGCAGTACATTTTAACATTTGCATATTGTATATATTCTAAGCAAATGGTATTGTTTTAATAATATTATAAAAATTCTGAAGGTGGTGAAGAGGTCGAAAAACGACCTTACTGTAATGATAAAGGAACATGACAGCTGTGGAATAGTTGCAGTAATCGAAAAAAATGGTGTTGCAACTCATGAAAATATAAAAAAAAATATAGATGCCCTAATTAAATTAAACCACCGCTCAGGTTTTATTAACGGTGAAGGTGATGGCACTGGAATATTAACTGATATTCCGAGAATGCTTTGGGAGAAAAAATTTATTGATAATGAATTGGACCCTAAGCTTGTTTGTTCACCACTTTTTGTAGTTGGTCATTTTTTTATTGATACAAAAGTAAAATCATTAAATAATACGTTAGTTGAAATTAGAGAACTATTTAATAAACATGATATAAATATAGTTTTAGAATATAATAATCAAGTTAATTCGAATAAATTAGGACCTAATGGCAAATTGCTCGAACCATATTTCTTGCAAATAGCTGGTTTATTTATAAAAACACCAACTAATATTAAAAATGATTTATTCTTATTAAATATTGATATTGAAGAAAACATATATGTTCATGTTGTTTCACTGAGTAATCATTCTGTTATTTATAAAGTAATGGGCTCAGCAGATATTTTATATGAATATTATCTTGATTTACAAAATCCTTTAAGTAAGTCAATTACAACAATTGGACATAATCGCTATTCTACTAATACATTATCTCATTCCTTTAGGGTCCAACCGTTTTCTATATTAGGTCATAACGGCGAGATAAATACAATTGATCGTTTAAGAGATGAAGCAAAAATGTTAAATATTCCTCTAGTTTATAACGGAAGCGATTCTCAGGATTTAAATAGGATTATTCAAGGTATAATTGCACAAAATGATTTTTCATTATTTGCGACAATGGAAATGATTTTTCCACCAATATACAATGAAATTCACAAT
>CAZSSR010000088.1:2450-6138 GCA_964609605.1 uncultured Bacillaceae bacterium
AAGACATTTATGGGGACCATTTGCCCAGGGTCCAGCTGGTATAGTATCACGATATGAAAATCAAGCAATTTTTTGTGTTGACGCTCTTGGACTTCGCCCTTTATGGATGGTTGAGACAATAGATAATTTGTACTTTTCTTCCGAACAAGGAATTGTATATTCATATGATATGGTGGAGGAACCAAAACCTTTGGCACCCGGTGAAAAAATCGGCGTTATTTTTAACTCTGCACAACAAATAAAAATATTTAACTATTCAGAAATACAACAAACTGTTTATAGTGAAGTTAACAAGAACTACCCTTTAAAAAATTATCGTAAAAAATTACAAGTACCAGATTTTCAAAAGACAAATTTAATGTTTCCAGAGAATGAAGATGTTAAAAGTGGAGTATATCACTCTTTTGGTTGGGAACGAGAACATATTCTTAATATTGAAAAAATGTCTGTTAGCGGTAAGGAAACAATTACATCTCTTGGTTATGATGGACCTTTAGCGGTATTATCTAAAGGACGAGTAAATATTTCAGATTTTTTCAAAGAAACAGTTGCAGTTGTTACTAATCCAGCAATAGATCGTGAACGAGAAATCGAACATTTTTCTACTAGAATGATTTTAGGGGGAAGAGAAAGTTTCGTGCCTCACAAAGAAGGAGATACATCATTTGAGATTCTTTCTCCTATATTATTAGAAGGGATAACTGCCCAAATCTTTGCTGAAGAAATAGGGACAACTACGTTGGATAAAGCATTTCACTGTTTTTCTTCTGAAGATAAAAAGATTATTGCTAGATTGAATTTAGCTTTCTCCCAAAAACAAACAATTAAAGAGAGACTCGAAGAATTAAACAAAGAAGCTATACATTCTGTCAAAAATGGAGCAAAACTAATTATTCTAGATGATCAAATATTATTTTATAATGATGATTATTTGTGGCTTGATCCCCATATTGCTCTAGCTTCTATTGATATAGCTTTAAAAAATGAAAGTTTTAATAACGAGAATCTACGTAGAAAGACAAGCATTATTTTACGTTCAGGTTCCTTACGCCATCTACACGACTTGGCTACAGCTGTGGGTTTAGGTGCCGATGCTGTTTCGCCATATTTATTATTTAGTTCAATTTCACAAAAAAATAATATTGATGCAATAAAAAATGTATACTCTGCTTTAAACAAGGGACTAGAAAAAGTAATATCCACTTTAGGTATTCATGAATTAAGAGGTTATGCACGCGTATTTTCTTCTATTGGTTTACACCAGGAAATTATCGATATTTTAGGAATAAATAACTTCTTTGGAAATAACGAAACAGGATATTCATATTCTCAATTAAAAAATGACGCCTTAAAAAGAAAAATAGACTTCAAATCTGATGAAGTAAAGTTGACAAGATCCTATAAATTATTACCTAAAATAACAAAGGATTTACATGATATATCTTTTGGTATAAAAACATATAATATCTATCAGGAAAATTTGTCTGAACAAGAAAAAGAAAATCCTTTGGCGATTAGACACTTATTAGACTTTAATCCTACACAAAACACAAATATTAAGGACGATGTGGACATTAGTATTGGTGAACATGACCTACCATTTATAATTAGTTCTATGTCTTTTGGTTCACAAAGTGAAACTGCATTTCGTGCTTATGCTGAAGCCTCTTCTCAATTAAATATGCTTAGTATTAGTGGTGAAGGCGGAGAGATAAAAAATTTATTAGGAAAATATCCTAACAATAGAGGTATGCAAATTGCATCTGGACGTTTTGGAGTTAATATTGAGTTTATAAACTCTTCTCATTGGATAGAAATCAAGATTGGGCAAGGAGCAAAACCCGGCGAAGGTGGACACTTACCTAGTAATAAGGTGACAGCTAAAATAGCTGATGCAAGAAATACCACACCTAATACTGACCTTATATCACCATCTAATAATCACGATATTTATTCAATTGAAGACCTAGCTCAAATTATTTCAGAACTTAAAGCTGCAAATATCACTGCGAAAATTATTGTAAAAATACCTATTGTCCCAAACATCGGAACTATAGCTGTTGGTATTACTAAAGCTGGTGCTGATGTTATTTCCCTAAGTGGCTATGATGGAGGTACTGGAGCAGCAAGGATTCATGCTGTTCAACATGTCGGACTCCCTATTGAGATAGGGATTAAATTATCACACCTTGCGTTAATTGATGCTGGATTAAGAAATAATGTTGAAATTTGGGCAGATGGTGGCATTCGTAGTGGTAAAGATGTAGTTAAATCAATTCTACTAGGGGCTAATAGAGTGGGGTTTGGTACATTAGCTTTAATAGCTATTGGTTGTTCCGCATGTCGCAGTTGCCATTTGGATACCTGTCATGTTGGTATATCTACACAGATTGATAATATAGAACAGGCAACAAGTAAAGGTATGAAGAATTTCAAACCTAGAGATCTTGATCTTTCTGTAAGTAATTTAAAAAGATTATTCTTATTAATTGCAGATGAAACTAAAGAGATTGTTAATAATCTTGGAGCTAAGTCATTACAGGATTTAGTTGGAAAATCTAATTTATTAAAACAAATTAATTATAATGATTTAGTTGATCTTAGTTCCTTATTAATTCCAGCACCTATTCCAAAGAAATCTAAACAATTCCAAAATCATCCTATTTCTACTACACAACTAGAGGAACTAGACCAGAAGTTAGTTAATTGTACTAATAGAATGATTGGTTGTGATATTTCAGGCAATCGGGTACGTAATAATTTGAATGGTAAATATCATTCAAAACACCCAATAGATATAAAATTAAAGGATGGATCTATACCAGGAAATGGTATGGGAGCATATTTAGCAGATGGTATAAATATAGATGTTAATGGTGGCGGTCAAGATGGATTGGGTAAAACAGCTTATGGGGGAAAAGTTAGTATTATAAAAACAAAAGATAATAATGGGTATTACATTAACGGTTCAATTGGGAAAAGTAGTTTTTATGGTGCTCAAAAAGGTTTGTTTATTATACAAGGTAATGCTGATTCCAGAGCATGTATCAGACTTTCAGGTGCTGATGTTATTATTGGAGGAGAAATCAAAGCCCCAATTCAAGACAAGCTTGGAGGAATTGCAACAAGAGCTAATATAAATGGTTTTGCTTTTGAATACATGACTAATGGACGTGTAATCGTTTTAGGAGACCCTGGACCATGGATTTGTTCTGGAATGACTGGGGGAGTAATTTATCAAAGAATTGTTCCAGAATTAGGTTTAGACATAAATGCCCTTAAAAGACGAATTGCAAAAGGTGCTAATGTAACAATACTTCCAATTGATTCAAAAGGACTTGAGGATTTAAGCGAATTATTAAACTTATATATTCAAAAACTTGATAAATCCGGTCATAAAGAAGCTACAAATAGAATAACAAAAATGTTAGGCGATCTGAAAGCTAATTTTGTGCAAATTAATGCTATAATAATATAAATGAGTATTAGCGGGGGATATTAGTGAATTTAGACAAGATGATTAAATCAATAGATCAGACAAAAAACTTATCTTCTGATGAGATTAGTTTATACTGGACTAAATGTTTAGAAGGAGATTTAAATGCATACAATAAAATAAAATACTATTATATGAAACTTCTTTGTAAAGTTAAACCCTTGTATAGCAATTATAATAATGAAACATTTT
>CAZSSR010000089.1:0-6086 GCA_964609605.1 uncultured Bacillaceae bacterium
GTACAACCACTTATAGCTAAAAACAAGCTACCAAACACTGCTAATGACGTTTCCCAACCAACTATTGGACATCTTGTACTACTAAACCCCGCCCACCCTGTTATAACGAGCAAAAACGTTTGTTTAGATTTTATTAGTATCCAATATTCTTTTAATAATTTAAAGAAACCCATCTTCTCTTTTTTATTGTTGGAAATACTATTATTTGTCATAGAGCTCCCCCCTATTGAACATCCCTTACTACACGGAAACCAGTATTAGGACCTATAAACCTTGGATCAGCATTATCTTCTTTCCAAATGCGTGCATCAATTTCATAAGTACCTTTATTTCCGCCTCTAATTCTACGATAGTGATATCTGTCTGTATCGGCTTTTGCTATCCATTCGCCTACATTACCAGCCATATCATATAATCCATATGGACTTACAGCATTTTCTGTATGAAAGTCTCCATAAGTGTTACCATTATAGAAACCTACTGGCGTTGTATCGCTATAGCCATCAGATCCCTCAAATGGGTCACCACTATGATAATAGTTTAAATAACCATGTCCAACTTCTTCGCCCCAAGGATATGCACGATTATCATCCCCGCGTGCTGCTTTCTCCCACTCATCTTCGCTTGGAAGACGATATCCGTAAAAATCAGCATATGACCATGCACCAAACCAAGTAACCCATGCTACTGGATGATTTTCATATCCCTCTTTAACCGTAAAGTTTTTACCATCGTAAATTATACGGCTTGCAGCATTATCTAAATACGTAAGAATATAATCTTGTGCAACAATGTCCTTCTCGTGTCTGTACCCTGTATTTACATCACCAGGATAAAAACTCAACACTTGATTTTCATCGTCGATTTCAATAGTCCCTGCTGCTAATGCTTCACCTAAATATTTAGCGTATTGTGTATTAGTTACCTCGGTAACCATTATTTCATAATCATTTTCTACGAAACCTACTCCATCAAACTGACCTTTAATATATTCGCCAGCCGGTACAAAAGCCCATGAGTCTGGGTCAACACCTGATGATGTAAATTCTAATACAGCAGAATTTGGTTCTGGATAAGTACCACAACCAGCTAATAACGTAACAATTAAAATAATTGTCAATACTATACTTGCTTTTCTCATACTGACACCCCCTTATTAAATAAGTCTATTTCTGTCATAGAAGTATCTGTTACTACTATTCCACCTTCACTGAGCTCTATAGACCACAATCTATTGCCCTCCCCATATTTTTAAATAATTAATTATTTATCCCAATCACTAGTAATTAAGCGTTCACCCGCTGGTGAAAGGATATAAACCAAAATAATTAAAGAAAAGATAGGTGCAATTAAGAACATTGAAAATGTTGTTCCTTCTGACATACTATCAAGACCTAGTGGTAATCCACCAACTATGTTTAAAATTGCTGCGAAAATTCCTAATGGAATAATCCATTTTTTCCTAAATAAGAATGCTACTAAGAAAATACCCCATGCAATCATGCCAATCCAGTTAACCTGTTGAACAGAACCAAACATAGGAGTATCTGCTGCAAGTCCTGGAATGCCCTGTAAATATTCTCTTTGGGACATACGACTTGCTGAAGCAATACCATTAAATAGTGCTAGTACATAAGTCATTCCTACAAGAAATGAAAACAAAATAGCCTTTGCTGGGAATTTGCGAACAACTGCAATATAAAGGAAAAACGCAAGTAAATTAGGTATAAATAAAAATACATATTCTGGAAAAATACCTGCACTTGCTGCTGCAACGATTAGAAAACCTGTACCTTGAATAGCAATTATACTTCCCGCTACTCCAACATGCCAAGCTTTACTATTCTTTTTATAAAACATATATGCAGCTGCAATCATAATAACTGCACCAACTACCGCCAAATCATGAAGAGCTGGTGTAAGATATTTTACTATGAACACTTCATCTAGACGATGCATTCCTAATTCTTCACTGTATTGTCCAGCCTTCGCATCCCACATTTCTACCCAATGATTGCTGATAACAAAAACATAAAAAGCACCTAAAACTCCATATAAACCAAAAATAAGTGACATCCAAAACCCAACTTTATTTCTTGCTTCCAAAAGTAAAACCTCCTATTTTTTATTTTTTCTCTTTTTTTTTGTTAATAATTATGATAATTACTCCAAATATAAAGCCCTTTATTCATCCCTCCTTAATATAATATTTTTTTTAATAAAGTGTCCTCTATTAATATATTTAATTGAGTTTTCATATATACTGAAGCTCAATCAAAACAAAATAAAATAAAATAAAAATTTAAAAATGAATTTATTACAAAAGCATAGTTTATTCTAATATAACATATAATAAATTATTAAAGTATATAAAAACGTATTTATAATAATTTACGAAGCATTCTGCAATAATTATATGTCACCTATCAACACGTTTCAATCATTTTTTTATTTTACAAAAAATTAATCAAAAAATATAAACTTTAAAAGCATAATTTTTATCCTTTTTTAAAAAAATACTCATTGATTATAACATATAATTAAAATTAAATTAATAACTAAAAAACACTTTGGCTTTAAAGCCAAAGTGTTTTTTAGTTATTTTAAAATTAAACTATTTACTATTACTCTTCTTTTAACTGCTTTGTAAATTTCCAATCTGTTAAACCTACTTCTAATAGTAAGAATAAAAATGCCACAATAAGAATACCAAATAGAAGAGTTTGAAAATTATCTAATACTGTTAAGTCTTCTGTTTGCATTACAGGAATCTTACTATTATGCATAAAAGCAACAACATAAATAATTATCCATCCTGGAACGCTCCATAATACGTGAATATTAGATATTTTTTTAAGATATGCAATAATTGGGCATATTATTAATACAGCTAAACTTACGAATGCAAGAACTGAGAACAATCGCCATTGTAATATTTCAGCAGTATATGATCCGTAAATTGAACTATAACTAAAAATTATCGCAAGTATTAATATTGTAGTTGTGTAATAAGGTGAAATATTTTTAGCTCTATCAATTAGTGTAAATGCACCTGCTGACATAAATGCAAGTGTCATTGCGACGTAACTAAGAAAAAACGGGTCCCAAAATGAGGTTGTTACACCTTTATTTGTAATTATATCAATTCCATGTCCGGAAGTGTATACCCACGCTGTTAAAGTTAGCATAACTGTTCCGGCAAAAAATAAAGTCAACTCTGTACTATATGAGTTATAAATTCTGTGAATCATAAGTAGCAACATTATAAAACTAAACATTAATATAAACGAATATAGCGCCATTTGCATTTAAAATACCCTCCTTCAATTAAATTATATTATGCCTTGTTAGCAAAAGCTTTTTTAGAAATAAACGCTAATCCACGTTCAATATTTAAACCAAATTTAGACATTATCATAAAAGAAATACCTGCTAACAAGAATCCGCCCCCAATAATATAAAGTTCTGGTAATAACGCATCTATTAAATTAATCTCACCAAATGTATGTGAAGCACTTGTATAAAGAGGTGTCGATAATAATCCTAAACCAACAAGTGCAAATGCCATTCCAATCGGGTTATTATATGATCCCCTATCACTACCCAAAGGATGGGTAATATCTATTTTGTTCCAAATCATAGGAAGACGTACAATTATTAAAATTACTATTGCAATTACGTCAACAATAACTCTTAAATTCCCTGGTGTTGAGCTGCCGCGACCAGCCAAAGATATATACATATGCCACGCGCCAAAAACCAGACCAATTACAAGTACTATTAGAGATGCAATATAAGCCCATTTCTCACCACGAATAAATGCATAAGCCAAAATAGCACAAACAAAACCAACTAACAAAGTCACAACAGTAATTATTTGTAATTGCGTACTATAAGGTGCAAGACCTGGAAACATCGGGAATTTATCTGGTTTAAATGCTAGACAAACCGTACCAACCCCAGATATAAGACTGAAAACTGATGCAATAGACATGGTAAGTGCTAACAATAATTGAACTCTAGATGATAATTTCATCCTAAAGTAACCTCCTTTAATTATATTAATTCTTCAACAAAATCTTAGACATTCAAAAAAATATACGCCTCCTAATCAATAGTTAATGGTGCCCATAATATTTATATGAGTGTCTATAGTAAGTGTAACAGACAAAAGCCCCTAACATTAGAAATTATTCCAACAAAATTGTGTACATAATGTGTATAATCCTATCGATTCTCATACGATTTTTAGTTGCTTTTACCCCTTAATTATTTTTTTTAAAACTACCCAAATCTAAGAGGAAAAAACCAACTAAACATAAAATACCAACCATTACCATTATCTTTGCAAAAAGGCCTCCTATTATCATCTCCCATTGAGACCATATAGCGAATGCTATAATAACCCAGCCTAGCGCACCCAATACATCATAAATATTTGCCTCTTTATTAGCTAATGCCCTAATAGGAACAAAAATAATTATGCTTAAACTAATTAACATAAGCGTATAAAATAAAGGCATTGTCATAACACTGTTCACAACCCCACCAAAGTGAATTGTAAAAATAGTAAACAACCCTAAAAATATTGAACCGAAAGAATAATATGGAGAAAACTTTTTATTCTTATCTATATGAACTACTATCGTAGAAGATACTATTGTATAAGTTAATGCAACAATACCTAACAAATATTTGCTTATTATTGATGTTTCATTTACCTCTATGTATAAAACTAAAGTTAATAATATAATGCTCGGTATCCATGATAGTAATTCGTTTTTTCTAAATCGAAAGATTCTGAAAATAACAGTTATTAATAAAATAAACATTATTATAAGATTTAAAATATCAATAAATTTTAGGAAATCCATCTTTACCAATTCCTTTATGATATATTTTCCCTTCTGCTATTGCATACCTAAATACACTATACTACTTATTTCTCCGCTAAAATATTACAGATTTATGAAGGTTAACCTTCTTAATAAAAAACTAGACCTTTTAAAGGTCTAGTTTTTTGCTAATATTATATAATCCTTAATAGTTGCTGGATCTATTCCAGTCAATCCATTAATATCCTTTACCAAAGTAGAAGTGGGCAAATCACTAGGAAATCCCATATATTCGTAAAGTCCTTCTTTATCTATTCCATAGGCTGATATTATATCATCTATCGACATAAAACCTTTTATCTCTTCAACACTTTCACCTTTTAATTCAATCTCGCTTCCATCTGCATTTAGTTTATAGGATACTTGCCAATTGTCTGTAGCTTTCGCTATACCTATTCCTCCCAAGAGGAAAGCAATTATTAGAAAACCATATAAATACCTTGATATTCTCATTTTAACCACCACCTAATTCTTTATCGTATCAATAGTTTTTGGTTTACTATCAGTTCTACCTGGTAGATTGAATTTTAATTCTAATGCTCCATTAACAGGACAGGCATTTACACATTCTAAACATGTATTGCAATCCTTATCATTTACGCTCTTATTATTAGATATTTCTAAATTCATTGGACAACTCTTATCACATATTTTACAATCTATACACAAATCTTCATTTCTTGTTACCCTAGTAGGACTTAGTTTACCTAATAAACCAATCGTCGCGCCTAATGGACAAGCGTATCTGCACCATGGTCTATCAACAAATAACGCAAGAATAATTATAGCTCCTAAAATATATGTACCAGTTGCAATGCTACCATCAACTAACTTTAAAATTGCTGCAAATGGATCATAATCCCTGTAATCTAAGTGTGAATAAGCAAATGCAGTTAAAATCGCCCATATTAATACTAAATATTTAATATATCTTCCATAATAATCGATTTTTGATAATAACCCCTCGTTATTTTTAATCCAATTTTTATATTTTTTATTTAGTGGTTTTATAAATGATAAGCTTCCGATTTTCTTACCTAATCCTCTGATAATATCTTGGAAACTACCAAATGGACATATCCACCCACAAAACCCTGAACGAAGCAACAACGTTAATAACACCACTATTCCAAATATCACAATATTGGAAACTGTTATATGAGTTAAAGTTTTTGTTCCGCCACTAACTAT
>CAZSSR010000090.1:0-6034 GCA_964609605.1 uncultured Bacillaceae bacterium
GAGGTTATTGATAAACGATATTTATTTATTATTCATAATTATGAAAATAAAGATGAATTAATTGAAGATATTAATAAATTTGATTTAAGTGGGTTTAAAGAAATTATTCATTTAAAAATTGGCCCTACAATTGGAACATATGCAGGTCCTAATACAATAGGTTTTGGTTATATCGAGAAATAAAATATATTTTTCTTCAGTACCCCTTAAAAATATCTTAGTGATAAATTATTATCATTAAGATATTTTTTTATATAAATTTCTACTACTTAAATTAAAAGCCATCTGATATAATTAAACAAATGTTTGTAAATAAAACACAAGTTGAGTGATGTAAATGAATAATATTACTGATAAAGAAAAAAGATTAGTTGAACTGTTAAGGAGCAATCCTTATTTTGAACAAGAAGAATTAGCTGCGCAGATTGGTACTTCAAGATCTTCTATAGCAGGTCATATTGCAAGATTAGTAAAAAAAGGCATTTTACAAAGAGGTTATATATTAAAAGATAATTTAGACGAGATTGCAGTTATTGGTGGGTCAAATATTGATATTAAAGGGATATCAAAGGAGTCGTTTAGATTTGAAAGTAGTAATCCTGGCGATATTATAAAATCTGCAGGGGGAGTGGGCAGAAATGTAGCTTCAAATTTAGGTAAGTTACAGATTCCTACGTCTTTATATAGTGCAGTAGGCAGTGACGATGATGGTGAATGGTTAATTAGGGTTACTAATCAATCGGGTGTTAATACACAACATATGTTTATCATACATAATATAAGAACAGGTATGTATTTATCGATCCTAAACGATAAAAAAGAACAAATAGGATCTATTGCTGATATGAAAATAATGGATAGGTTAGATAAGGATTTTTTAATTAATTATTTGCCTTCTATTAACAGAGCAAAGATGGTGTTTATTGATTCAAATCTATCTTCTGATACTTTAAATTTTTTATTGAAATGGTTAAAAAGTAAAGGCATTCCAATAGC
The DNA here is from genome assembly GCA_964609605.1 of uncultured Bacillaceae bacterium. Lineage (GTDB taxonomy): Bacteria > Bacillota > Bacilli > Tepidibacillales > Tepidibacillaceae > CAZSSR01. The sequence goes on from CAZSSR010000090.1 coordinate 997, forward strand.
AATTGACCCTGTATCAGCGAAGAAAGCTTTAAAATTAAAGGGACTGTTAAAGGATGTAGAGTTATTTACTCCGAATATTGAAGAAGCTGAGGTTATAACTGGAATGGCAATTCAATCAGATAATGACTTAAGAAATGTTGCTAATTATTTTTTAGAAAAGATAAAAGTAAACAATATTGTAATAACACTTGGTGATAAGGGTGTCTACGTTGCTAACGATAAGGAACATAAATTATTACCTAGTCCAAAGGTTAATGTAGTTGATACAACTGGGGCAGGGGATGCGTTTATAGCGGGTGTTATTTATGGTTTGAATATTGAAAAGGATATATTCGAAGCATGTAAATATGGTTCTGCTATGGCAGCTATAACGCTAAGCAGAGCTGAAACGGTTGCAGATGACTTGTCGGTACTTTTGTTAGAAAATAAACGAAAGGAGTTATATTAAATGGGTACTAATGAATTAATTATGAAATATATTTCAGTTAGCAAGGAAATTCAAGAAGCCTTGGAAGAAAAAAAGCCGATTGTTGCATTAGAATCTACGATTATAACTCATGGAATGCCATATCCAGAAAATATAACTACGGCATTGCTGGTAGAAAAGATAATAAGGGATAATGGCGCTATTCCAGCGACAATTGCAATTATAGATGGTATTATTAAAGTAGGAATGAATGATTCAGAAATAGAAGATTTAGCTAAACGAAAAAATGTAATAAAAGCTAGTAGAAGAGATATTCCGATTATACTTGCAAAAAAATTAGACGGAGCTACGACCGTTGCTGGCACAATGATTATAGCGGATTTAATGGGCATAAGAATTTTTGTAACTGGTGGAATTGGCGGTGTTCATCGTAATGCAATTGAGACCATGGATATTTCTGCGGATTTAAGAGAGTTAGCTCGTACAAATGTTGCAGTGATATGTGCTGGTGCTAAATCGATATTGGATATTGGTCTAACATTAGAATATCTTGAAACAAATGGTGTGCCAGTAATAGGCTATCAGACCGATGATTTTCCTGCATTTTATACTCGGAATAGTGGTTTTAAAGTTGATTATCGTGTAGAAAATGCAAAGGAAATGGCTGATATAATTAATACAAAATGGAAGATGAAATTAGATGGTGGGACTGTAATTGCAAATCCAATTCCTGAGCAGCATGCATTAAATAATGAATATATTAATGAGTCTATTGAGAAGGCGTTATCAGAAGCAAAAGAACAAAACGTGACAGGTAAAGCTGTAACACCATATTTGCTTGATAAGATAAAAGAGCTTACTGGAAGTAAAAGCTTGGAAGCTAACATAGAGCTTATAAAAAATAATGCATCAGTAGGAGCAAAAATAGCAAACGAATACAGTAAATTATCTATACATACTCAAAAGGAGTTTAATATGTAAAAAAATATATGTAAAAGTAGGTGATGATAGTGCCATTTAATATGAGCGATAGTCAAATACTATTGACTATTATAAAATATCTGAAAGAAATGAAGAAAGTAGATTTTAAAAATTTAATTGAAGAATTACAACCCTATGATATTGCAAAATTATATGTTGATTTACCAGAGAAGCATCGACAAATATTTCTTTTATTTATGGATCCAGAACAAATTGCTGGACTATTACAAGAATTGGACATTAAGTATCAGCATGAGGTATTACAAAGGTTAGGGATAGAAAGATCATCTTCAATTATGGATTTAATGGATAACGACGATTTAGCTGATATGTTAAGTCAATTATCCGTTGAAGTATTGCAAGAATATTTAAATGCCATGAAGATTGAAGAATCAATAACAGTACAAAATTTGATGAAATATCCTGCCGAAACTGCAGGTGGAATAATGACGAATCGTTTTGTTTGGATTCGAAGTTACTTTACTGTTAGAGAAGCGGTAGAAAAATTTAAGTCTTATTCTGAATATGCTAGAACTATATATTATTTATATGTTCTTGATGAAAATAAAAAATTAGTGGGCGTTGTTTCCTTTAGGGATTTATTATTAGCTGAGGCAGATGAAAAAGTTGAGGATATAATGTTTACTAGATTAATATCTGTATCTGTAGATATGGACCAAGAGGAAGTAGCCAATACAATCCAAAAATATGATTTTACAGCAGTTCCAGTAGTAGATGAAAATCAAACAATGGTCGGGTTAATAACTGTTGATGATGTTATTGATATTGTAATTCAAGAAGCAAATGAAGATATTGAAAGATTATCTGCAGGTGGTAAGGATATTGATTTTGATACAAAAGCTCATGTGGCTGCTTTTCGTAGATTACCTTGGTTAATTTTCTTATTATTTATTGGACTAATATCAGCAAATATTATAAGTAACTTTGAATATACGCTTAACACAGTTGTTGCACTTACATTTTTTATGACGATGATTACAGGTATGACTGGTAATACAGGAACCCAGTCGCTAGCAGTTGTCGTTCGAGGCTTAGCTGTTAAAGATATTTCTAAAAAAAGAATAAGAAAACTGATTTATCGCGAGCTTGGTGTTGGATTGATTATTGGGATAACTAATGGGATATTGATTGCTATTATAGCTTATCTTTGGCAAGACAATGCTATATTCGGCTTAGTAGTTGGAGGTTCACTGTTTTTATCTTTAATTATCGGTACGTTAGCTGGAACGATAATTCCAATAATTTTATACCATTTTAAAATTGATCCGGCTATTGCCTCGGGTCCATTAATTAGCACACTTAATGATATTTTCTCTTTGACAGTATATTTTGGACTGGCTTCTATTTTTTTAATATATTTAATGTGAATATGCAACTTAAACATAAAATTAAACATCTATATAATGTATAAATTTATATTTAGGAGGATGAAATTTTATGAAAAATAATAAAAATGTTTTGATAATTTTAATTGTGTTGTTAATAGTGGCTGTCATAGTTGTTATTGCAATTTACTTTATAAATGAGGGCAAGACTATTGATTCTATTGATCTTCAAGCGTTGGGAGATAAGAACTTCAATGTCGTTCCTTTGGTTGCGGATAGTACGGGGATGTCTATTGATTCCGGTCTAAAAATCATTTCTAAAGAAGATAAGAAATTAGATGATATTAGAGATGTTTTAATGATAGAGCCAGCAGAATCTTATGAAATAAAGAAGGTTTCTAATCAGGAATTCATAGTAAATTTTGAAACTCAACTTAATTCTGATACTGTTTATCGAATTAGTATGAAGGAAAGTGACAATGATAATTTATCTTGGGCTTTTCAAACGGTCAAATCATTTAAATTAGTTAATACATTACCAAGAGATAAAGGTACAAGTGTGCCGATAGATACTGGAATAGAGCTTCAATTTTCTTATCCATATATCAAGAATTTAGAAGAGAACTTTAGTATAGAACCAAAGGTTGAAGGTAAGTTTGTTTATAACAAAAATTTAGCAGTATTTATGCCAGAGAAACTGGAGCTTGATACTGTGTACACTGTTACGATAAAAGCTGGAGTTGGAGTTGAAGGAAGCGATAAAGTAATTGGTGAAGATTATACCTTTCAATTTTTAACACAGGCTGAAGGCTATGATAGAGATTATTTGAATTTTACTGAAAATTTATATAATTTCTCATCAGATACTTCTCCATATCTTGAGGTTTTCCCAAGTGAAAGCATTAGAAATAATGAGATGACTGTTGATATTTACCAATATAAAAATGAAGATACATTTATTACTGATATAAAAGAACTGAGTGACATCGATTCTAATTGGATTAACATGATCAATAAAACTATTGATATAAACAAGGATCTTACAAAAGTAATGAACTTTACATCAAAGCTTGTGAGCATGGAGACCTTCGGGAGGATGTATTACATATCTTTGCCTAATACACTTGAGGAAGGTTATTATCTCGTTAATGTTAATACTGCAGATAAAAATTATCAAACTCATCTGCAAGTAAATGATGCTGTTGTATATATTATGTTAGGTGAAAATGAAAGTCTTGCATGGGTAAATGATATAAAAACTGGTAAAGCGATCGTAGGCGCCGAATTTAAGGGTGAAGACAGCAAATCTGCCACAACTGACAAAGATGGTGTTGCTGTTATTAATGAGCCAATTGTGTCAATAGATGATTTTAGTCAAGTATTTTTTAAGGTATCATTTGATAATCGTCCTACTTATATAAGTCATATGATTAATAACTATTACGGGTTTGATTATTATGGTTATCAACAAAATAATGACTACTGGTCATATTTATATTTGGATAGGGAGCTCTATTTACCTACTGACACAATAAATTTTTGGGGATTGGTTAAACCAAGGGAAGGCACAAAAGAAGCGAAATCAATAACTGCTCATCTTTATAAATCAACATATTATGATGAAAAGAATGAGTTAGAAACAATGAAATTAGAATTAGATGATTTTGGTTCTTTTGATAATAAAATTAGCTTTGAAGATTTGATTCCAGGAAGATATTATTTAGAATTAAATAATGGTGAAGAGATAATTATCGGTAAATACATTGAGATAAGAGATTATGAAAAGCCAACATATAAAATTAGCACAGAATTTGATAAAGAGGCAATATACGGCTGGGAAAAAGCGATATTAAGTATTCAATCTAATTTCTTTGAAGGATCACCTTTTTCAGGGCTGAAATTAAAAGCATCATATTATGAAAATAATCAAACCAAATCTATTAATAATATAGTATCCGATAAAAATGGATTTTCGCAAATAAACTACACTCCTTCAATACAAACTGATAAATGGGAACCAGTGAGTGTATATTTTGATATATCTAATGATCAAGCAGAGAATCTTAATATTTCGACAAATGAAAGCATTTTGGTATTTCCAAAGAGCGTAATGATAAATCTAGATGTTGAAGATCAAAATAATAATGCGAATATCAAAGTAAAAACAAATATGATTGATATAAATAAAAGCTATGATGAAAGTGCTTATTCGACTTACGAAGAGAGATATAAAGGTTCTCCTATTGATACTGATGTAGTAATTTCTATCTATGAGATTACCTAT
>CAZSSR010000091.1:0-5978 GCA_964609605.1 uncultured Bacillaceae bacterium
ACAAGTGTAGTAATACTTATGGGCTTGGTTCAATCTGTTTATTTTCAAAATAGGATGATAATTAACTTCGAGAATTATATAAATAAAAATGAAAGTTTAGAAGTAGTATACTGGGAAGATATATTAGTGCAATATTATACATTTTATGATAGCTGGGATGAAGTTCAAACAATAATGAATGTTAGTCAGACGGATTCTATTGGTAAGGGACCTAAATGGGGTTCCACAGCTAGTTTTCAAAATAAAATGCAGATTATAGTTGGTGATGAAGATGGAATAGTAGTCGCTGATACGGATTTAGAATATATTGATGAAGACATTGAAAATGTTGGGGGAGCACATCAAGATTTAATAATAAATGATAAAAAAATTGGTGAATTGGTTATATTACAAAAAAATATTGAAGGATTAATTTCCTTGGAGCAACAATTTAAAGCGTCAACAAGAAATTCTATAATATTTGGAATGATTATCTCAATAATAACAGCAGTTCTATTAGGAATATTTTTCTCGAATAGGATAACAAGGCCTTTAAATAAACTAATGGCGGGAATTAAACAGTTATCAAAAGGTGATACATCGTATCGTGTTAAGGTAGAAACAAAGGATGAATTTCATCAGTTAGCAACTGCATTTAATGAAATGTCTAGTAAAATTGAAGAAGATGAACAGGTAAGGAAAAACTTAATGGCGGATGTAGCCCATGAATTAAGGACACCAATCTCCATTATTGGAGGAGAGTTGGAGTCGATACAGGAAGGGGTAATAGAGCCTAGTCAGGAGATATTAGTTAATCTTAGTGACGAAGTATATAGATTGAATAGATTAATTAATGATTTACAACAAGTGAGCTTAGCTGAGGCTGGAAAACTTAATTTAAATAAAATGGAAACAAATATTTATGATCTAGCACAACGTGTAATAAATAATTTTGAATGGGTTAAAGAAGATAAAAATATTAATCTTACGTTGGTTGGTAATAAGGAGATACACGCAAATATTGATTCGGATAGAATAACTCAGGTAATAATTAATTTAGTAGGTAACGCAATAAGACATGTTCCAGAGAATGGAAATATTAATATAAAAGTAGATGAGGATATAGTTAACAAAAAAACATATATAACCATTGAAGATAATGGAGTAGGAATTCCAAAAGAACAAATAAAACATATTTTTAATCGGTTTTATCGTACGGATATATCAAGATCAAGGGATCAAGGTGGTACTGGGCTTGGATTATCTATAGCTAAGGGTTATGTCGAAGCTCATGGGGGTAATATAACTATAGAAAGTGAATTAAATAAAGGTACAATTTTTACGATTATTATTCCTTCTACTTAATTAGAAGGAATAATAATTTAAATATATTTTAAAATGGTATACAAAAAGATAATAATATATTATAATCTAATTGAGAACGATTATCGTTCGCAAGGAGGTCTATTATGACAAAAAAATTAAACCAATGTAATAACGGCGATAAAGTTGTTGTTAAGGATTTATATATGAATGAAGAAAAATCTAAAAGATTAATGGATATGGGTTTATTACCAGGGACCTTTTTAGAGGTATTTAAAATATCCTCATTTGGAGGTTTAATAATTATTAAAATAAGAGGGTTTAAATTAAGCTTTCGATTAAAAGAAGCTGAGAACATTCTTGTAAAAACAATCTAACTAGATAAATGGAGAAAATTTATGGAAACATATGCGTTAGTGGGCAACCCAAATGTGGGGAAAACATCATTATTTAATTCTTTAACTTGTAGTAGGCATGAAGTAGGGAATTGGTCAGGGGTTACGGTTGACAAAAAAATTGGAACGATTAGATGGAATAAATTAAAACATAGACACAGACACGGAAATAGAGGAAAACATAAGAATTGTCAGCAATGTCACTTAAATACGCCGTTAAATAAAGTTATAGATTTACCTGGAATCTACAGCCTTTCATCTTTATCTGAGGATGAAAAAGTTACTGTTGATTTTTTAATTAACGAAAAGGTAGATAAAATTATAAACATTGTGGATTCTTCAAATTTGGAAAGAAATTTATATCTGACTATTCAGTTATTAGAAATGGATATTCCGTTGATTTTATCTCTTAATATGATTGATGTAGCATTATCGTATGGAATTGAATTAGATGTGGAAAAAATGCGACAAAGGCTACAGGTTCCAGTAATTCCTATGGTAACTAGAAAAGGTGAGGGAATAAAAGATTTATATGATGTACTAGATTTACCACTTAAAAAGCATGATTTTAAAATACGATATAGTACTTATATTGAGAGTGCTCTTAGTAAATTAGAAATGTTATTTATTAACGAGTTTAAGAATTCTAATACAAGATGGTTAGCTCTGCAAATATTAGAGGGTAATAATGAAATAAAATTACAGACGATTGATGAGGAATTCTGGGATTCGGTGAACGTAATTATTGATGAGTTAAATGTTAAATTAAAGGGTACAATTGTTAATACTATTAGGGATGAACGTTATCAATGGATAGAAAGGTTTTTAAAAGATGTTAAAGTTTCGGAAAGTGGTCAAAATACAAATTGGACAGAAAAAATTGATGCAGTAGTAACTAATAAATGGTTAGGGTTTCCAATTTTTTTATTGGCTATATTTTTAACGTTTCAAATTACTTTTTCATGGGTTGGCGGTCCTTTACAAGAAATCCTAGATGGTTGGTTTAATGGACCTATTTCCAATTGGACGACTAATTCACTTATAGCATTAGGTATAAGTGATTGGCTAATACAATTGATAGTTAATGGAATAATCGCTGGTGTTGGTGGTGTTTTAGTATTTATACCACAAATATTTATTTTATTTTTGATTATCTCTTTTCTTGAGGATTCAGGATATATGGCAAGAGCTGCGTTTATTATGGACAAAGGTATGTCGAAGATGGGTTTAAATGGCAAAGCGTTTATTCCATTAGTGATTGGCTTTGGATGTAACGTTCCAGGTATAATGAGTGCTAGGATAATGGAAAATCCAAAAGAACGATTAGTGACTATTCTTTTAAGTCCATTCATGTCTTGTACTGCTAAGTTAGTGATTTATGCTTTATTCACATCTATTTTCTTTGAAAAATATCAAAGTTTAGTTGTTTTCTCCTTATATTTATTGGGAATTATTATGGCTGTTATATTGGGACTTATTTTGAAGAGGTTTTTGTTAAAAGGTGAGGAAAACTTTTTTATTATGGAATTACCGCCTTATCGTGTTCCGATGATAAAAAGTTTAGTTTTAAGTACTTGGGATAAGGGAAAAGATTTTTTGAAAAAAGCAGGTACTGTAATCTTAGGTATGTCAGTGGTCTTATGGTTTCTTGCTAATTATTCATGGTCAGGTATGGTGGAAATGAGCAATAGTTTTTTAGCCAACCTAGGGCAGTTAATTGCTCCGTTATTACAGCCCTTAGGTTTTGGAACATGGGAAGCTGGCGTTTCGTTAATTAGTGGATTTGTCGCTAAAGAGGTAGTAGTATCTACAATGTCTATTGTTTATGGCGCAGGAGATGCTGTAGGTCAATTATCGGCAACTATTCAAAACGTGTTTAATCCTGTATCAGCTTATGCATTTATGGTATTTGTTCTTTTATATACACCATGTATGGCAACATTAGTAGTTATGAAGAAAGAAACTGGAACATGGAAGTGGCCAGCATTTTCTGTTGCTTATAGTTTTACTATAGCATGGATTTTAGCTTTCATTATATATCAGGTTGGAAGTAGGCTTTTCCTTTAAATGAATAAGTTATGGGGAAAGAAGGGATGTTCTTGTTAACTTATATTATATTAGCGGTAATCATTATTTATAGTGGTTGGGTATTGTATCGAGGTTTTAAAAGAAGTATTGAGGGGAAAAATTGTGGTTCATGCACTAATTGTAATATTAAGTCCTCCTGTAATTTAGAACAAAAAGAAATAAATGATACTAATGAAAAAAAATAACCTGCTTTTACATAATTGTAAATGACGGTTATTTTTTTAGAGTAAAATACTATTTCTAATATAGGAATTGCGATTATTATATTTGATATAGTACGAATAAGGTAGAATATATCTTAGATAAATATACTTGATAATGACAATATAATTGTTATAATCATACAAGTAAGAAAGCTATCTAAAGTATTTACAATATTATTTCTATACAGGCGGTTATTTATGAGTTTATCAAAAAGACACTTCTTAATTTTAATAAGCACCATAAGCGTATCTGGCTTTAGTCAAGGGCTATTATTGCCTTTACTATCAGTCCTCTTGGAAAAGCAAGGAGTTAGTTCTGTATCTAATGGATTAAGTTCATCCGCTTTATATATTGGTATGTTAATAGCATCACCCTTTATGGAACGTCCAGTAAGAAGGTATGGATATAAGCCAGTAATTCTTTTTGGATTAAGTATTGTTACTCTAGCGATGGTCCTATTTCCTATTTGGAATAATTTTTACTTTTGGATTATATTACGATTTATTGTTGGTATAGGGGATAATGCAATTCATTATGCTTCTCAATTATGGATAACTACAACTGCGGATCCAAGGAAGAGAGGAAAAGTCCTTTCGATATATGGGTTATCTTACGGCTTTGGATTTGCAATAGGCCCATTAGGATTGATATTGGCATCGATTGATTATCGGCTACCATTTATTATCACAGTTATGTTCTTTATTATAGTGATATTATTGGTTTCAAGAATAAACAATTTAAAACCTGAGGTTACTAAAGAAACAAAAATTAATAAAAATTATAAAAAAGTTTATGCTCTAGCGGGATTGGCTCTTATGCCAATGTTCATCTATGGATTTTTAGAGGCAACCCTAAATGTTAGCTTTCCAATATATGGATTAAGGACGGGATTAGGTGAAAGAACTGTACCAATACTATTATCATCATTTGTTGTAGGTAGCTTACTTTTCCAACTTCCCTTAGGATTTATTAGTGATTATATTGGAAGGAAAAGAACGTTATTTATAATAACATTTATTGGTGGAATAATATTTTTTATGATACCATTTGTTCAATCTATTCAATTCTTAATTCTTTTATTTGTTTTAGCTGGTGGATTTACAGGCTCGTTATATTCTTTAGGACTTGCATATGTAACGGATTTGTTGCCTTTGTCATTACTTCCAACTGCGAGTATAATTGCAACAATACATTTTGGTTTAGGTAGTATGCTTGGACCATATTTAAGTGGACTATCATTAAAGTATCTTGTACCAGAATCAATATTTTATTTAATAGCAGTAATAATTCTTTCATTTACATTGTTGACGATAGTGAGTACTTTAATTAAAATTATATTTAAAAAAGGGTTAAGAACCTTTTAAAATATTCATTTTTATTACCTTCATTTTTTGATATTATATTCTTGTTAAGAATTAAATAAAGGAGAAGATAGATGGAATACATAATTACCATAATATTAAGTTATTTATTTGGTTCAATTCCTACGGCTTTAATTTTTTCAAAAATGAAAAACATTGATATTAGAAAGCAAGGTAGTGGAAATATTGGAGCTACCAATTCTTTTAGAGTCATGGGGAAAAAGATTGGGTTTGTTGTAACCTTTGCAGATATTCTTAAAGGTGTAATACCTTCATTACTTGCTTATCTTTATGGTGGAGACTTATTAGCAGTATTCGCTACTTTAGCTGTTGTAATCGGGCATTCGTTTTCAATATTTGCAAACTTTAAAGGCGGTAAAGGAATAGCAACAGGAGCTGGGGCAGTAATGGTTTTAGATCCATTAGCTGTTATATTAGGTATCTTAATATTTATTATTCTATTATTTTTAACTAAATATGCTTCTGTATCCTCAATTGTTGCTGCAAGCTCGGTTGTTTTATTAACATGGATTTCTGATGATACACTCGTTATTAAGATTGGAGTGTCGTTATTAGTAGGGTTTATTATCTATAGACATCACTCTAATATTTCTAGATTGATTAAAGG
>CAZSSR010000092.1:0-5977 GCA_964609605.1 uncultured Bacillaceae bacterium
AATCATTTAAATCTAACACTGACATATTTTTAATCGCTTCAATTATTTTTTCTTTTGTCATTATTAATACCTCCCAAATTTTTTATATTTAAATATTATGCTTCTCTTTCTGCAACGGCTTTAACAACGCATGCCATATTTCTCATTGGAGCTTGTAATACACTAAGCAACATTGAAAGTAATCCTTCCCTTGAAGGTAAGGCGGCTAATGCTTTCACCTGATCGGCTAGTACAATATCGCCTTCTAATATTCCTACTTTAATTTCTAAAGCTTTATGTTTTTTTGCAAAATCAGCAATTACTTTTGCTGGTGCTATTAAATCTTCATTACTAAAAGCAATAGCAGTAGGTCCAGTTAAAAACTGATCAATCTCAGTTAATTTAATTTCAGATGTTGCACGCTTTATAAAAGTATTTTTATATACTTTATATTCAACGCCCACATCCCGAAGATTTTTTCTTAATTGAGTAATTTCTATAACATCTAATCCACGATAATCAGTAATTATTGTTGTCTTACTATCTGTAAACTTTTGAATTATTTCAGAAACCTTTTTTTCTTTTCCTTCACGAATACCCATTAATTGCACCTCCTATTCATTACTATGTGTACATAAAAAACACCCTCGTAAACAACGAAGGTATAAATATCCCGAAGAATATAAGCACCTAGGTAGGAAATTAAGCACAAGGCACCTACTGTCTACGGTTAATAATTAATTTTATATAACACAAATGATTTTAACATATAGTTCTCTTAAAGTCATAACTATTTAGAAATTTTAGATAAATTAATTTTAACGCTTGGACTCATTGTAGAACTTACCACAACATTTCTAAAATATTGTCCTTTTGAAGACGCAGGTTTAGCTTTAGCCAATGTTTCAATTACTGTCTGAAAATTTTCAAGTAATTTTTGATCATCAAATGAAACTTTGCCTATTGGGGCATGAATATTACCAACTTTATCAGATCTATACTCAATCTTACCTGCTTTAATTTCTTTTACTGCTCTCTCAACGTCAAAAGTTACAGTTCCTGTCTTTGGATTAGGCATTAATCCTTTAGGGCCTAATACACGGCCCAATTTACCAACTGTCGCCATCATATCTGGTGTTGCAACAACAACATCAAAGTCAAACCAACCCTGTTGAATTTTGTTAACAAATTCTTCATCGCCAACATAGTCAGCTCCAGCTAATTCAGCTTCTTTAACTTTTTCTCCCTTAGCAAAAACTAAAACGCGTTGCGTTTTACCAGTTCCATGTGGTAATACCACAGCTCCTCGTATTTGTTGATCCGCTTTTTTTGGATCAATTCCTAAACGAACGGCAACTTCAACTGTTTCATCAAATTTTGCAGAAGCTATCTTTTTAACAATTGCAATCGCTTCAGAAGTATCATATACCTGATCGCGATCATATTGTTTTATCGCATCATTATATTTTTTACTTATTTTTGTCATACTTGTTCCTCCTTTGTGGTTTTCACGGTTTAACCTCCCACTATAATGGAGCCGTTAAACAAACTTAAATAAATCATTTAATTAGTCTTCAATAACAATGCCCATACTACGAGCAGTACCTTCTATCGTATGCATTGCTGTTTCTATAGAAGCTGCATTTAAATCAGGCATTTTTATCTCGGCTATCTCTCTAACCTTATCACGTTTAATTGTTGCAACCTTCTTAACATTAGGTTCACCCGAACCACTTTCTATCCCAGCTGCCTTTTTTAATAATACAGAAGCAGGTGGGGTCTTTGTTATAAAAGTAAATGAACGATCTTCAAACACTGTTATTTCAACTGGAATTATTAGCCCAACTTGATCAGCTGTGCGTGCGTTATATTCTTTGCAAAATCCCATGATATTCACACCCGCTTGACCCAATGCAGGACCAACTGGTGGCGCTGGATTTGCTTTTCCAGCAGGGATTTGAAGTTTTACTATTTTAATTACTTTTTTAGCCATGCGATACACCTCCTTGACCGAAATGTGGTTAGCAGGAAAATTTCCCTCCCACTTAATAAAAAAATCGTTGAAAATTATAACTTCTGTATTTGATCAAAATCTAATTCTACAGGAGTTTCCCTACCAAACATATTAACTAAAACTTTAATCTTTAATTTTTCAAAGTTAATTTCATCGATATACCCAATAAAGTTTTCAAATGGGCCTTCGATAACTTTAACATTTTCTTTAAGTTCAAAATCAATCTTAGGTCGCGCCTCAACAATTCCCATGTGTCGGAGAATCGATTTTACCTCATCATCTAATAATGGAGTAGGCTTTGAACCAGCGCCAGATGACCCTACGAAACCTGTAATGCCTGGTGTATTACGAACTACATACCAAGATTCATCCGTCATAAACATCTCTACCAATATGTAACCTGGAAAGACTTTTTTTAAAATGACTTTTTTCTTGCCACCCTTGTTCTCAATTTCTTCTTCCATCGGAACAAGCACTCTAAATATTCGGTCTCCCATACCCATGGATTCAACACGTTTTTCTAAATTGGTTTTTACCTTGTTCTCATATCCAGAATATGTATGAACAACATACCACATTTTTTCTTCCATGATAGTCTAGGACAAAGTCCTTGCCCCCTTTTTTTGTAATAATTACTTTCCAAATCCAATTAATTGCAACAGCAAAGAAATAATAAAATCAGTTATCACAAAAAAAACTGTTACAAAAACCACAGTAAAGATAACAACCTTTGAATAACTTATTAGTTCTTTCCGACTAGGCCAACGAACCTTTTTTAACTCACGAATGCTTTCTCGAATAAAATTAAATATAGAGCTAAAGAATTTTTTAATATTTAATCCTAGTTTCATAATAAATCCCATCATTGTTCCCCCAATTAACGAGTTTCTCGGTGTGATGTATGGTCATTACAAAATTTGCAATGTTTTTTCATTTCAATTCGATCCGGATTATTTCGTTTGTTTTTAGTTGTGGTATAATTGCGCTGTTTGCATTCGGTGCAAGCCAATGTAATAATAACTCGCATGTATACACCTCCCACGTTTATCTTAAAATAATATTAATACCCATAAAAATACTCACAATATTATGAGTTTTCAAATGGTTACCTGCTACACTTTATCATAATAGAATTTCCATGTCAACAAATAAACGGTATAAAAAAGAGACTTATCAAAATTCTAAAGTCCCCTTCTACCTGTTATTTTTGATATAGTTTCACCTCTATTATCTAAATATCGTTCTAATTTTTTTTTAACTCTTTGCAATGCATTATCAATTGATTTAACCTGCCTATTAAGACTCTCTGCTATCTCTTGATAAGAAAGCCCCTCTAAGTATAAAATAAGTACTTCTCTTTCTAACTCACTGAGAATCTCAACCATTTTTTCCTCAATATCATCATATTCCTCTTTATTTATTATTAATTCCTCAGGATTTAATACTTTACTTCCACATATTATATCTAATAATGTTTTATCTGAATCCTCTTCATATATTGGTTTATCTAAGGATACGTAAGAGTTTAAAGGTATATGTTTCTGTCTAGTAGCAGTTTTTATTGCTGTAATTATTTGTCTAGTCACACATAATTCAGCAAATGCTTTAAAAGAAGTTAACCTCTCTATCTTAAAATCGCGTATTGATTTATATAAGCCAATCATACCTTCTTGAATAATATCTTCTTTGTCAGCACCAATTAAAAAATAAGACCGTGATTTAGTTCTAACAAATTGCTTATATTTTTGAATAAGATAAGCAAGAGCCTCATCATCGCCAGCTTGAATATAACCAATTAATACCTCATCAGCTAAATCATCATAACTATCTTCTTTGAGGTTTAAAATCACATTGAACCCCTCCGATATTGTCTTGTTAAATATTAGCATAGATCTAATTCAGAGGTCACCCTAAATCCTGCCGAATTTTATATAACTTATTAACATCAAAATTGTTCTTGAATTTCACGAATCCAAAATTTATTCTTAGTAGAGTAAGTATACATTATGTAATCTTAAAACGTCAATACAAGCTATTTACTTCTACGCCATTTTTCAAATATCTTTTTCATTTCATCATCTAAATTTATAAAAATATTAGTACTAGTCTTCTTATTTGAATTATTTACATCATGTTTAATGGATTTATTAATCCTCTTTTTTTCTATCGCTAATTCTCTTGCGGATATTCGCAATGCTCCTTGAGCAAATATAACTCTTTGTTCAGTATAATCAGAAGTCGCAACATAGATTTGCCTTTCCCAATGATAATACTGAATTACAAGCTTTTCAATTAGTTCATCTGCAGTTTCATTTTCTTTTGTATAAAAAATATCAACTTTTTTGTCATAATACCTTCTACCTCTGCCAGGCATTTGATGCGCATCAAAGACAATAATAACTTTTTGACCTGAATATGCCTTGTATTCTATTAACCAATCTAAAAGTTGATTCCTAGCCTCATCTAACAAACCTTTATCTTTTAATTCTCTTAATTCTGTCCAATCTCCAATTATATTATATCCATCTACTATAAGGATTTCTTCCATAGCTATTCCTCCAAAATTAATAACCTCTTTGTTTAAATATTTCATACATAATAATAGAAGCTGCCACAGAAGCATTTAAAGAATTTATATGACCTTTCATAGGTAATTTTACTATAAAATCACATTTTTCCATTACTAATCTCGAAATACCTTTTCCCTCACTGCCAATAACCAGACATACCGACATTTTGTAATCTATTTCAGTATAATATACATCACTGGAAGCCTCTGCTCCTACTATCCAAAACCCCTCTTTTTTTAATGTTTCTAATGTATTCGCAAGATTTGTAATCCTAATAACTGGTACATATTCTACTGCTCCCGCAGATATTTTGGCTATAGCTGAAGTTAATCCCACCGATCTCCTTTCAGGAATAATTATTCCATCGGCACCAACTACATCAGCCGTTC
The DNA here is from genome assembly GCA_964609605.1 of uncultured Bacillaceae bacterium. Taxonomy (GTDB): domain Bacteria; phylum Bacillota; class Bacilli; order Tepidibacillales; family Tepidibacillaceae; genus CAZSSR01. The sequence continues at coordinate 4,953 of CAZSSR010000092.1, forward strand.
TTAATATAGACCCCAAATTATGTGGATCTTCTATCTCATCTAGCATAATTAACAAGGGAAAGGAATCTTCTTTCTTGCTTTTTTTTATTACTTCGTACAAATCGGAATATTTGTAAGCTGCAATTGTTGCAACTATACCCTGATGACCTTTTGACTGAGTTAACTGATCGATTTTTATCCTAGGAACAAATTGGACAAAAATTTTATTCTCTTTTGCAAGAACAATTAATTTTTCTATTTTTGATTTTTGCATACCTTCAGCAATGTAAATCTTATTAATATAGTGATTCGCTTGAATTGCTTCAATTATAGGATTCATCCCGATAATATATTGCTGTTTATTATCTATACTATCCATTGTATTAAGTCTCCTCTACAAAATCTATTGCTTTTTGAATTATATCCTCTAATCTACTTATATTTCCCTGTAAATACAAGTATCCTATTAATGTCTCAAATCCAGTACTATAACGATAATCGATAATATCTGTATTTTTAGGAGAGGTATTAGATTTCATATTCCTACCTTTCTTTACTATATCAAATTCTTCTTCAGTTAAATCTGATTGCATCGCTTTAATAATTTTTGCTTGTGCCTTTGCGGATACATATGCTATTGACCTTCTGTGGAGGATATTTTGTTTATAATTCCCCATTAATAAAACATGTTCTCTGATATATACCTCGTATATTGCATCACCTAAATATGCTATAGCTAATGCATTTATTTCTTTTGGTTTGATTAATAATTTTGCTTTTTCATTCATTTTTTCTCCATCTAACTCCTTTTACCGTATCCTCTAATATTATTCCATTCCTTTTTAATTCGTTTCTTATCTGATCAGCAATAATCCAGTCTTTATTCTGCTTAGCTAGATTTCTCTTTTCAATTTGTTCATTAATCCATTTTTCATTGATATCATCCATATTATCTTCATTTAAAATTTTCTCTAATCCTAATATTTCTAACATGGTCTTCAATAGTTTGCTTAAATTATATATAGATTTCTTGCTAGCCTTTTTAT
>CAZSSR010000093.1:0-5952 GCA_964609605.1 uncultured Bacillaceae bacterium
ATTACGGTCAAAAGACTCGTTTGGGACTATATTCGGAGTTGGAATTGCTAGTATGTTTGCAATTCAAGCATTTGTTAATATAGGAGGAGTAACAGGAACTATTCCTATTACAGGTGTACCATTGCCTTTTATAAGTGCAGGAGGTTCATCTTTAATAGCCTGTATGATTTCAGTAGGAATTGTTTTATCCATGTCTAGAGAGAATAATTAAAAGGGACAGTTAAGTTAACTGACCCTTTTAATTATTTTGGGACTATAAAATAATCTCTGCAAATTTGTTTATTAATCATCAATAACGTCTTTATCCTTGCTTTTATCTTTCTTTTTATTTTTGCTTGATTCCTTCTCTTCTGTCTTTATTTCAACCCCTTCAACAAATACATTCACTTCTAAAACATTAAGACCCGACATTGATTCAACTGCTTCTTTAACATTTTGTTGTATATTTTTGGCCACATCAAGAAGCTTATATCCATATTTAATTGTTACTTTTATATCTATTGAAGCTTCTATTTCATCAGCTTCTACGCGAATTCCTTTTGTAATGTTTTTCCCGCTCATCCTTTTTGTTATCTCTTCAGTTATTCCACTAGACATACCTGCTACTCCTTCTGTATCTAAGGTTGCCTGTCCAGCAATCATTGCTATTACATCACTTTCAATTTTAATTTTTCCAGCATCTCTTTCTTCAGCTGTCATATTATTTTCACCCCTTTTCTATATAAAAACTTCTACAGACTACTTATATAATATAATTATATCATAAATTTTATAATATAAAATTTTATACTACAATTAAAAAGCCTTACCATTTTTAAGTTAAAAACTTAAAATAGTAAGGCTTTAAAATTATAAAAAATATGAATTAATTTAGTATTTAGCCATAATAATCATCAGCTGCATCTTCGATAATTCTCCACTTTCTATTTGTGCAAGTGTTTCATCCATGAATTCTTGTGTAATTCTCCCATCATCAACCCTCTCTTGTAGGTTAGGGATTGCAAGAGCAAGTAAATCAGCTATATTTTTATCAACTGGTTCAGGCTCTGGCGCTGGCGCTGGTGCTGGTGCTGGTGCTGGTGCTGGTTTTACAGCTGGAGCTGGTGTTTCCGCCGTTGGTGCTTCTACTACAGGTTCAGGCTCTGGTGCTACTTCAGGCTCTGGTGCTACTTCAGGCTCTGGTGCTACTTCAGGCTCTGGTGTTGGTGCTGGCACTACTTCAGGCGCAGGCTCTGGTGTTGGTGTTGGTGTACTTGAACCACACGCAACCATAGTAATAGCCAAAACAAAAATAATAATTAATAAAAACAATTTATTTAATCTCATCATTATCTTACCCCCATTTATTATATGTGTAATTGTATTCATATATCATCATGTTACATGAATACAACATTATATTAATAATAAGAATAAGAACATTTTGTGAATGTTTTTATAAATAGTAAATAAAAATAAGCTTTATTAAATTATTTTTCATCACCACTTAATATTTTTTGAACATAAGTTTTTTGATATTCTCCAGTTTTTATCCTTGCAATAACATCTGCCATTCTTTCAGAAGTTAAATCTCCCGCATCAACCATTGCTTGCAATTTTGGAGTAACATTTTCTACAAATACTTGATCATATTCATAAGCTTCCCCTTCAGGATCTGGTGCTGGCGCTTCTACAGCAGGTGCTTCTGGTGCTGGTGCTTCTGGTGCTGGTGTTTCTACAGCTGGTGCTTCTGGTGCTGGTGTAGAACTACATCCAACAATTGATACCACCAACAATAAAACTATCAATACAACAAACCATTTATTTAATTTCATTTTCTTTACTCCTCCAATTTCTATTAAATTAGTTAATTCAATGCCACTCTAGTATATCATCCTCAAAAAGAACTTTTTTAGTTGAGTTATGAAGAATTTATGTCTATATATAAATAATGAGTTACATAATAAAAACAGTTCTATCATATTTTCAATGATAAAACTGTTAATTATAAAAAAAATTTAATTAACTCTATTGAGCCATTATTGCTTGAAGTTCTTCAATAGATAAAGTGCCGTCTCCAACTTGTAGAATTATTTCATCCATTCTTTCTTGAGTAATATCTCCACTTTTAACTTTAGCTGTTAAATTTGGAATAATCATATCTACTGCTGGTTGTAAAGTTGGATCAGCTGCAACATAAGTCTTTAATGCTGGTGCTTCTGCTGCTGGTGCTGGTGCTTCTGCTGCTGGTGCTTCTACTGCTGGCTCTTCTGCTGCTGGTGCTGGTGTTTCACTTGATCCACAACCAACTAAAGAAAATGACACAACAAAAGCAATAATTACTAACAAAATAATAAGCTTATTTGTCTTCATTTTAAAACCCCCATTTTTATATGTTTATATTTCAGTACTTATATATCATACAATAAAATTCTTCTCATATAATAACGCTTGTATGAATTTTTTGTGTCTAATTAATGAACAATTACATAATTAGTTCGATATACTTTTAAATATCACCAAATATAAGAAATTTATTAAACTAAAACGAATTGAGTTGAGTTTTATTATTTTATACCTCTACAACCATGCCTGTTTTTAAATCATTAAGATTATCAATCTTTTTATCTAAATAATCATAAGCAACTTCACCTGTGCAATGACAAGTAAAATATTTATTTACATTGAAGTTGTTTAATTCTTCAGACAATAAATCTAAAAATAATTTACCTTGCTTCTTATTTGGATCTATCCCCATTAAATGCATTCCCCCTACTACCGTAGAAATATCTTTACCCGAGACATCAATTCCTTTAGAAATTATGTTAACAATGCCGTTATGAGCACACCCACAAAATAGAGTGTTTTTCCCTTTTTCACTTACTAATAGATTTATTTCATGTTTGAAGTCATCCAATTCTAATTTATCGTTTTCCGACTTCTTATATAACCTTTTATTACCTAAAGGAATAAGTTTTTTTCCTCTTACATCTCCAAATATTTTAATATTATCATCAATTTGAGTTAAATCATCCACATAAATTAATCGTTTGCTTTTTTCGAGTTCCTTATTTAGTCCAATATATCGTTTAAAAAAACCTTGTGATTTCGAATAATAATCTTTAAAAGCTAAATTACTTATATATATATCAGCCTTATCATTTATCTCCATAAAAGCTTCTAGCCCACCACCATGATCATAATGTCCGTGCGATATAATTAAAATATCTACTTCGCTCAAGTCAACTTTTAGCTTCATTGCGTTTTTAATAAATGAATCATCTACACCTGTATCAAACAAAATCTTCTTTTTTTCTGTTTCAATATATAACGACAAACCATGTTTTGCTATTAGTTCATCAGAGATTGTCCTGTTTTCAAATAAAGTTATAATCTTCATCTTTTACTTGTCTCCTTTATAACTCAAGATCTTTTGGCCATCGATAATGTCCAATTATTTTTGATATATTTTTATCCCAACTTACTAATCTATTATCTTCTTTTGTGTATGGACTTGCGTTATGAATTATATAAGGAACACCATTATTCCCTCTAATATCTGATACTATTGCTATATGATTAAGCGGTTCACCAAAAACAACAATATCCCCGCCTTGCCAATTCTTTAAATTATCAGCATCATTAGGAATAATTTCGTTTGTTAACACGGTCGCGTGTCTTTTAAAGAAAACATTCAAATTAGGTACCCGACGAAAATCAATATTTGAATCTATAACATCTACCCTTGAATATTCATCGAGATTATTCTTTATATCCTCATCTATTAACTCTTTAAGATTGTAACCAGCATTAATAAATGCTCTCCAAATCACATCGGTACAAACACCCTCATTGTCGGGCGGGTAGCCACCAGCATAATATACGCTTTTATAAGTAGGTCTATTTTCAACATCTTTCCTAGCACCTTCTAATATATCAGCTAAATCTTTTATGCCATCGCCATCTTCATCATGATCTATTTCTATCTGAGGGATTTCTAATTTAGGAATTGCTATTTGAGGAATTATTTCTGCTAATTCTCCTTCTTCATTCTGAAAGTCTAAAGCTATAATTACAAAGAATAGTAAAACAGAAATAAATATTATAATACCTTTTTTCATAAGAAAATCTCCAATCTAACAAATAAAGTCGCTTATGCAATTATTGTGACAAAACTGTATATCCTATCAAAATGATAACTCCGACATAAGGTAATGTAAAAATCCAAGCTAATTTGTTTTTTCCATATTTTACTGCAATTGCTGATCCCACAAAAAATAAGGGTAGAAAATACATAATATATCTAAACTTCGGTGTTAGTCCTAAATACCATGATAATGGTATAGCAAATAATGCTCCTAAAATTATTAACCAACTTTTCTTCGAAATTATTCCTAAGCTTACAAGAACAATTGTTATTGTAATTCCAGTCCATCCAATTAGTAATACTTCTAAAGCATAAAATATTTCCATAAATTATTTTCCCTCCTATCAATTTAAATTAAAATATATAAGTAAGCTTAATATAAACAGAAATTATACTTAATATTTACTAATCTAATATTGCTTACTTTAATTTTTAACCAATTCATAAAAAACAACTCCCTTATTAATATATGAGTTCTCTTCTTCTAATTTATTACCTGCACCAATATCTAATAGATTGATAATTTATTAATGCCTTACAAAATTAATAGTTGTAAATCGAATTGACTTACAACTATTCTAGTTATACTATTTTTTATCTTTTCTATTTTTAAAAAATCTAGCTACTTTTGTAATGCTTCTCACACCAACACCTTCTAAATCTTTTTGTACATATTTAAACTTCTCCCTTATTTTAATTCCTTGTGGACAAGCTTGCTCACATTTTCCACAATCAATGCACGCACTAGTCCAATGTGGCTTCCCATCTTCCGTCATAACTCCGTTAATTACCAAATGACTAATTTTGGCTTCCATCTTTCCAAACATATGATAATTATTTAAATTCTTAAAGCTGTTTGGTATATTTATCCCCGCTGGGCAAGGTATACAATAACCGCATCCAGTGCAATTAACCTGCATTATTTGAAGATACATATCCCTAGCACGTTGAACTATCGACATTTCTTCTTCATTCAATCCGTTTGGCATGGCATCTGACGCAATTTTTATGTTTTCCCTTATATGCTCATCTACATTCATTCCCGATAAAACTAAGGTTATCGCTGGATGATTATATATCCATCTAAATGCCCAATCGGCCGCACTTCTTTTAACACTTGCCTCATCATATATTTTTTGAACTTCTTTTGGTATTTTCCCTACTAAAGCACCACCACGTAAAGGCTCCATAACTATAATACCTAGTCCCTTACTAGATGCATATTCTATCCCCTTAATACCGGCTTGAAAATTTTCATCCAGAATATTAAATTGTACTTGCGCAAAGTCCCAATCATAAGCATCAACAATACGAACAAAATCATCATGATTGCCATGAAAAGAGAATCCCATGTGTCGTACTTTACCTTCTTTTCTGATTTTATCCATAAATTCAATAATCCCTAATGATAGCATTTTGTCCCAAGTAGAACCTTTAAGTGAATGTAGAAGATAGTAGTCAATATAATCGACATGAAGTTTCTCTAATTGTTTATTAAATATTTCTTCGATTTTTTCCTTTTTGCTAATAATCATACAGGGTAGTTTTGTGGCTATAAAAACTTTTTCACGATATCCATCAACTAATACATATTCTCCTAAAAAAGATTCCGAAGCCCCCAAATGATATAGCCATGCGGTATCTAGATAATTAACTCCCGCATCAATTGCCCCATGTATTTGTTGGGTAGCTCTACTCTTATCTATTAACCTAGATGTTTCACCACCAGCACGAGTTGGTAGACGCATGCAACCATACCCTAATATGGAAAGCTTATCATTAGATTTTGGCATAGTTCTATATTGCATATAATTACTCCTTTCCTT
>CAZSSR010000094.1:0-5952 GCA_964609605.1 uncultured Bacillaceae bacterium
TATTCATTAAGGTAGATTTTCCAGCACCGTTCTCTCCTAATAATGAATGTATTTACCCTTTTTAAACTCTAAAGGAAACTTTATCATTAGCTACTATTTCTGGAAATTTTTTTGTTATGTTTTTCATCTCGACAACATATTGGACGTTTTTCATCTGATTTCACCCTTTATTGGGATATTTATTAATTCTTATTATATATTATAAAATTATAATTTCTAATTTATGTAAGAAAAATATAGGCTAGTTATATAAATAACTAGCCTATATAAATAAAACTTTATTCCGCTCTTTCAGATGGTACTACAATTTCACCACTAATAATTTTTTGTTCAAATTCTTTAACCTTAGTTAATACTTCTTCAGGTACATTAGGATTATTTTCTGGTAATCCTACTCCGTTTTCTGCTATACCAAGTTCAATAATTGAGCCACCTTGAAAAGTCCCATCTATTAAGCTTTTTGATACATCATATACAGCAACGTCTACGCGTTTCATCATTGAAGTAAGTGTGATATCATTACCAAATGTTAAAGATTGATCCTTATCTACACCAATTACCCATACTTTTTCACCCGCTTTATTACGAGATTCAGCTTCATTAAATACTCCGTCACCAGTAGCACCAGATGCATGGAAAATTATATCAGCACCTTTATCATACATAGTTGAAGCAGCGGCTTTACCTAAATCCGGTTTATCAAAAGCACCAGTATAATTAATTAATATTTCTGCCTCAGGATTAACAGCCTTAACACCTGCTTTAAAACCTTCTTCAAAACGAACAATTACAGGAATATCCATTCCACCAACAAATCCAATTTTATTTGTTTCAGTCATTAATCCTGCCACAACACCAGCTAAATATGAACCTTCATGTTCTTTAAACAAAACAGATACTGTATTAGGAGCATCTACAACCCCGTCTATAATTGCTAAGTTCGTTTCAGGGTTTAAATCAGCAACATCTTTTACAGCATCAGCCATCATAAATCCAATACCCCAAGTTAAGTCCCATCCGTTTTTAACAAAATTGTTTAAGTTTGGATTGTAGTCTGCGTCACCAGTACTTTGTGCAAAGTCAACAGTTGCGCCAGTATCTTTACCAAGTTTAGTTAACCCTTCCCAAGCACTCTGATTAAATGAGTTGTCATTAACTCCACCGACGTCAGTAACCATCCCGATTTTAACGTCACTTGTTGGTGCTGCTGGCTCATCAGTTCCTGGTTGTGCTGGAACTGGCTCATCGGAACTACCACAACCAACTAACGCCATTGACATTGCTAAAGCAAAAATAAGCACTAAAATAAAAACCTTCTTCATAGAAAAACCCCCTAATTTAATTTATCTAAAAAATGTAATCAAAATTACTACTATAGATATATTTTCCTTAGCCCACCTCCTTAAAAATATAATTTTTATCTTCTTCTTAACACCTTAAATCGAAATTTATCGGCTCTAAAGTAATTAATAGATATTAAAACAGGTCTATCTGCTTTATCATAATGAACTTGCTTTAATACCAACAAAGATGACTCAGATGGAGAATGTAACAAAGGTGAAATCTTTGCATGAAATCCTAGAGGCAGTATTTCTGTAATCGCATAAGTTATGTAGAGATTGGTTTGTTCTTCTAAGGTTTTAAATAATGAACTATCCTTTTGAAAATTAAAATTGTTTGGTAAAATGCTTTCAGGAATTTTATCGATGCAATAAACCAAAGGTTCATTATCTGCTGTTCTAATACGTTCTATTTTTAGAATACTCTCTTCTTTTTCTAATTTAAATTCTCTTATATTAGCATCTGTTGTTAAGACTCGGTCAATATTTAGATATATCGTTCCTGCAATTTGTTTATTATGTTCAATCATCTGCGTTATACTAAGTAGTTCCTCTATTCCGCTAGTAAAGGTGGGTCTTGTATTTACAAAAGTACCTATTCCATGTTTACGAGTTATTACATTATCCTCTTCTAAAATTCTTAAGGCTTCCCTAAGCGTTGCCCTACTCACACCCAATTCCTTAGCTAGTTCAAATTCTGATGGAAGTCTGGTTCCATATTGAATGATACCAGTTTCTATATCTTCTTTAATTTTGTTTATTACTAGTAAGTAAAGCGGTTTACTATTAGTTATTAAAGACATAGTGTACTTCCCTTCACTTAAAATTAAATATTAATTTCTTTCTTAAATTAAGTTGTACGACGTCATACATCTATTTTCCTTCTTTTTTTAGATAAAATCAATAGTAATTTCTAAAATTATCTATCTTTTGTTGCCAATACCTTTCTAGGCTTGGTTCCCTCATATGGTCCAATTATACCTTTTTCCTCCATTTCATCGATCAGTCTAGCTGCCCTATTATAACCAATTCTTAATCTTCTCTGTAGCATAGAGACAGATGCTTGATTAGATTCTACAACTAACTTGATAGCTTCTTCATATATATCATCAATTATTTCTTCTTTTTCATCTTCATCATTTTTTTCTAGAGTTTTAGTCATATCATTTTGATAATTTGTATATTGTTGTTCTTTAATAAAAATTATAACTCGTTCAATTTCAACATCAGATATATAAGCTCCTTGTATTCTAATAGGTTTTGAATTACCAACTGGTAAATATAACATGTCTCCACGACCTAGTAGCTTTTCAGCTCCATTTATATCAATAATTGTCCTAGAATCAATTTGTGAGGATACTTCAAAAGCAATCCTTGAAGAAATATTAGCTTTTATTAATCCTGTTATAACATCAACAGTCGGACGTTGAGTAGCAACAATTAAATGAATGCCAGCTGCTCTAGCTTTTTGAGCAATTCTTATTATAGATTCTTCAACATCATTTGGGGCAACCATCATTAAATCAGCTAATTCATCAATAATAACAACAATATACGGTAGTGTTTGTTGTTCTGTATTTTTTTCTAAACATTCAGTTTTTATTAATTCATTATACTTTTCAATATCTTTGACACCTTTTTCAGAGAATTGTTCATATCTTTTCTCCATTTCATTAACAATCATTTTTAAAGCTTTTGAAGCTTTTTTAGGATTAGTAACTACTGGTGTTAATAAATGGGGAATACCATTATATACATTTAACTCTACAACCTTAGGATCAATCATTAATAACTTTACTTCACTTGGTTTAGCCTTAAATAATATACTTGAAATTATAACATTTATACAAACACTTTTGCCTGAACCAGTAGTTCCTGCCACCAATAAGTGGGGCATTTTTCCCAAGTCAGCAATTATTGGCTCACCAGAAACATCTCGCCCTAATGCAATGCTTATTTTTGAATTACATTCATGAAATTTTTGACTTTCTAAAACTTCTCTAAGTGTTACAATTGCAACTTCCGTATTAGGTACTTCAATACCAATTGCCGATTTACCAGGTATTGGTGCTTCAATTCTTATATCCTTTGCAGCTAACGCAAGTGCGATATCGTCGGCTAAATTCACAATTCTGCTAACCTTAACTCCTATATCTGGTTGAATTTCATATCGAGTTACAGAAGGTCCTCTGTGTATTTGAATAACTTTTATACCGACTCCAAAACTTCTTAAGGTTGATTCTAATTTTTTAGAGTTTGAGCTAATATTATTAAAATATCCTTTTTGATTTATATTTTCTGGTATATCCAATAACTGAAAAGGTGGTAAAAGATAATTCTCCTCTTCTTCAATTATCCTGTCTAATGTAATTCCTTTTAAATCTATATCATGTGTTTCATCTGTTTTTTCGAAATTATTAATTAATTTATTCTTTTCATCTTTGTCATTTATATCTTTACTTTCATATTTTTCTTTGTAAGATTCATTTCTATTCATAAAATCATGTATTATTGGTTCTGTATTCATCTCTTTTTTTATATTATTTTCTTCTTTAACGTTAATACTATTTTTTTTCTTTACCTTTTTATTCTTTAATTTTTTTAAAAATATTTTATGAAATTTAACATATATTTTTTTAATAAAAAACTTGATTTTTTTAATTAACTCAATAAAAGAAAAATTAAATGTTAACAGTAATCCACTTAATCCCAAAGTAATAACCATTATCTTTGCTCCTAATTCATTAAAAAGAAAATAAAATATTGTATAGGTTAAAGCACCAATCATTCCACCACCGATCTCAACATATCCATTACCTATTCTATCTTCAGATATAGCTTGCCACGTTGCCGATAAAATATTTAAATCAGTGATTTGTTCATTATTTTGTAAAATATCAACAAAATATATATGATTATAAAGTGCAATCGCTAATATAATAAAAGTTATGCCCACTTTCTTAATGGTTATCCAATAAGGTAATGTTCTTTTAATCATCATATGTAATGCTATATATATCCCAATAAAGGTTAAAACAAAATCCCATTTACCTATTAACATTCTAAAAAGCGAATTTAGAAAATGCCCAACCACACCTAAATCAGCTATTTCAATAAGCATTAATGTTAATACTAAAATACCAATAAATTCATATTTTATAGTTTTTTTATTTTTTTGAGTTCTTTTTTTAGATTTCTTTTTTGCCATAATATCCGCCTATTCATCATTATAATAAAATTAATAACCACTTTTAAAAATAAGTTGTTTTCAAGAATTATTATATCATGGGTAAAAACTAAACAACAGATTTAAATACTTTTAATACCTATAGTATTTTCTAGATGAAAATACAAAAATAATAAAGTAGCCATAAATTGGCTACTTTATTATTTAAACTTCCATAATAATTGGTAATATCATCGGTCTTCTACGAGTTTTTTCATATAAGAATCTTCCTAATGTTTCTCTAACACTTGTTTTCAATAAAGACCATTCATATACATTCTCTAACATTAATTTTTCTAATGTTACTGTGACTAAGCGACTAGCTTCATCTAACAACTCTTCAGATTCTCTAACATATACAAAACCTCTTGAAATAATATCTGGTCCAGATAAAATTTTAGTATTTTGTTTACTAAGTGTAATAACAACTACTAATATTCCATCTTGAGATAAAAGTCTGCGATCTCTTAAAACAATATTTCCAACATCGCCTACTCCTAATCCATCAATTAATACCCTACCTACTGGTACTTTAGAACCTAATTTTGCAATACCATCGGATATTTCGATAGAATCACCATTATCCAGTAAAAATATATTTTCTTTAAGAACTCCCATTGATTCTGCTAAAATAGAATGTAGCTTTAGCATCCTATATTCACCATGAATAGGTATGAAATATTTAGGTTTCATTAAACTAAGCATTAACTTTAGCTCTTCTTTGCTAGCATGACCCGATACGTGTACTCTTGATGAGGATTCTCCACCATAAATGACTTTAGCACCGATTCTAAAAAGCTGATCAACTGTTTTAGAAACGGATTTTTCATTACCTGGTATAGGTGTTGCAGCTAAAATTACTGTATCACCTGGTAAAATATCTATTTGACGATGATTAGACCGAGCCATACGTGTTAATGCTGACATTGGTTCTCCTTGACTACCTGTACATAAAACAACTACCTTATCTAATGGCAATTTTTTTATATCATCAATATCAATTATCATTTTATCAGGCACATGTAAATAACCCAACTCAATACCAATACCTACAACATTAACCATACTTCTTCCAACAATAGCAATCTTTTTTTCATATATATTTGCTGCATCAACTACTTGTTGAATTCGATGAATATTTGAAGCAAATGTTGCTACAATTATTCTCTGTTCTGCCTTTCTAAAAACATCATTTAGCGATTCTCCGACTGACCGTTCCGAATTTGTATATCCTTCTCTTTCGGCGTTCGTACTATCAGATAATAGCAACAAAACTCCTTTTTCTCCAATCGCAGCCATTCTATTAATATCTGGCATCTGATTATCTACAGGTGTAAAATCGAATTTAAAATCTCCTGTATGCACAATTGTCCCTTCAGGAGTATC
>CAZSSR010000095.1:0-5918 GCA_964609605.1 uncultured Bacillaceae bacterium
GTCCTGTTGTATAATATCACTGCCTCATTACTTTGAGCGAAATCTTCTCCATTAATTTTAATATTAATAGAACCTGCCTTGCCATCGATAGGAAATATTGAAAACATTAAAAGAAATACCATAAACGCAATAACCAAATTAAAATACTTCCTCATAGTTTCTCCCCTTAAAAGTAATCAATATATATCAAATAGAGTATATCATAAATTATAAAACATAACTTGAAATCAAAGCTTAGATTATTCCTAATTATTAAAGGAAAATTACGGTTGTTGTTAAGAGATTAAAAAGGTTAAATCTGAAACATCCTCAGATTTAACCTTTTAATTTCAAATCACTAATTAAATTAATATTATTATCCTTAACTTGCCGATTCAAACTGGCTTTTATAAAGATTAGCATAGAAACCATTTTTTTCAATTAACTCTTCATGAGAACCTTGTTCTACAATATCGCCATTATCCATAACTAGAATTAAATCTGCATTCCGAATAGTCGATAAACGATGTGCAATCACAAAGCTTGTGCGATCTTTCATAAGATTATCCATTGCCTTTTGAATTAGAACCTCAGTACGAGTATCTACACTACTAGTCGCTTCATCAAGAATCAGCATCTCAGGATCTGCAAGAATAGCTCTAGCTATTGTTAATAATTGCTTTTGACCTTGTGATATATTGCCTGCCTCTTCATTTAGTACCATATTATAACCATCAGGTAATGTTCGTACAAAATGATCGACCTGAGCTGCTACAGCTGCCTCTATTACTTCATCATCAGTAGCTTCTAAGTTCCCATATCGTATATTATCGGCAATTGTTCCATTGAAAAGCCATGTGTCTTGTAATACCATACCAAATAATGAGCGAAGTTCATTTCTTTTAAACATTTTAATATTATGCCCATCAATTGTAATAGCTCCACTACTTACATCGTAAAAGCGCATAAGCAATTTAACAATGGTTGTCTTTCCTGCACCCGTGGGACCGACTATCGCAATTTTTTGTCCTGGTTTAACATTAGCACTAAAATCTCTAATAATGATTTCTCCAGGCTCATATCCGAATACAGCATGATCAAAGCTAACATTGCCATCTATTTCTATAGCATTCTCATTACTACCTGTCGAATTATCTCGTTTTACGGAGATGGCGGTTGATTCTTCTTCAACCTCTTCCTCTTCTGCCAAAAATTCGAACACACGCTCAGCAGCTGCAGCTGTTTGTTGAAGAATATTAGAAATATTAGCAATTTGTGAAATTGGTTGTGTGAATAATCGTACATACTGAATAAATGCTTGTATTCCACCAACTGTCATTCCACCAGTAGTAACAAAATATCCACCTAAAATACAGATTACTACATAAATAAGATTACCAATAAAAGATATTATCGGCATCATTAAACCAGAAAGGAAATTTGCCTTCCATGCTGATTGATAAAGAGTGTCATTATATTCTTTAAATGTTTTTACGGATTCTTTTTCACCATTGAAAGCCTTTACCACAATGTGACTACTAAACATTTCCTCGACATGTCCATTAACATGTCCCAAGTATTTTTGTTGATTAGCAAAGTGTTTCTGTGATTTCTTTACAATTAGCATTATAAATACCATCGAAAGTGGAAGCATAACTAAAGTAACTATTGTTAATTTCCAACTAATCGTTAACATCATAATCGTTATACCAATTATTGATGTAATTGAGGTAATGATTTGTGTCAAGCTTTGATTTAGGGTTGTACTAATTGTATCGACATCGTTAGTAATTCTCGAGAGAACCTCTCCATGTGATGTCTTATCAAAATATCTAAAAGGTAATTTATGAATCTTTTCAATAATATCTTTCCTAAGTTGATAAGTAACCTTCATACTTACGCCTGACATTATATAGCCTTGTAAAAAAGATAACAGGGCACTAAAAACATATAAACCAATCAAAAATAAAATAATCTCTAATATTTTATCAAAATTAATGCTACCAACACCGGCAATCTGATTCATTATACCTGTAAAGAGCTCATCAGTAGCCTTCCCTAAAATCTTTGGTCCCCATATCATAAAAACAGTTGATGCAATAGCAAGAAACAATACAATAAGAATTGTCCATTTAAATTTCCCTAAATATCCAACAAGTTTCTTTAATGCACCCATAAAATCTTTTGGCTTACTACCCTTCATCATTATTCCATGTCCACCAGGCCCGCCAATAGGTCCTTTACTCATCGGTCCTTTAGGTGCAGTTTCTTTTCTTTCACTCATGATAATTCCTCCTTCGATAATTGCGATGAGGCTATCTCATAATATTCAGGGCACGTTTTTAACAATTCATTATGTGTTCCTAGACCAACAATGTTACCTTTTTCAAGCACAATAATTTGTTCAGCATTTCTAATAGTGCTGACACGTTGTGCAACGATAATTACTGTACTATCTGCAGTATGTTCTTTTAATGCCTTTCTTAATACAGAATCAGTTTTATAGTCTAAAGCCGAGAAGCTATCATCAAAAATTATAACTTCTGGATTTTTTAATAAAGCTCTTCCGATAGCTATTCTCTGCTTCTGTCCACCAGAAACATTACCGCCTCCCTGCGATATTAGGGAATCGTATTTCTCAGGTTTTTCAGCAATAAATCCAGCCGATTGTGAAATTTCCGCTGCAAATTCCATTTCTTCGTCAGTAGCATCTTTTTTACCATACTTTAGATTAGAAGCAATAGTCCCAGAGATAAGTACCCCTTTTTGAGGAACATACCCTATCCTCGAACGCAAATCCTCTAATCCAACCTCTCTTACATCAACACCATCAACTAAAATTTTACCTTTACTTACATCGTAAAATCTTAAAATTAAATTCACAATTGTTGATTTTCCTGAACCCGTAGATCCAATAATCGCTGTTGTTTCGCCAGGTTTTGCTGTAAATGTGATATTACTTAACGCGTCTTCCTCGGCAGCATTATAACGGAAATAAACATCTCTAAATTCAACATAACCTTTTTTTGCTTCAATAAAATCTTTTGGGCTTTCTGGATCGGTAATTGAAATCTCCGTTTCTAAAACTTCAACAATACGGTCAGAAGAAACTGCCGCACGAGGTAAAAGAATAAACATCATTGTAAGCATTAGAAATGCCATAATGATTTGCATTGCATATTGCATATATGCCATCATATCTCCAACCTGCATTGCAGAATCTGCTATTTGATGTGCACTAACCCATACTATTAAAACTGTAACTCCATTCATAATAAATATCATTGATGGCATCAAAAATACCATAACACGATTTATAAATAAGCTTGTTTTTGTCAATTCTTTATTGGCATCATCAAAACGCTCTTTCTCATAATCTTGATTACCAAAAGCACGAACTACCATTAAACCGCTTAAATTTTCTCTTGAAACCAAATTCAATCTATCAACTAATTTTTGAATAATCTTAAATTTTGGCATAGCAATAATCAATATTATTACTATCATTCCAATAAGCACTATGCTGGCTAAAGCAATTATCCAACTCATAGAAGGGGCTTTGCTTACGGCCATAAAAATACCACCGATTGCTAGAATTGGA
The DNA here is from genome assembly GCA_964609605.1 of uncultured Bacillaceae bacterium. Classification (GTDB taxonomy): domain Bacteria; phylum Bacillota; class Bacilli; order Tepidibacillales; family Tepidibacillaceae; genus CAZSSR01. The sequence goes on from CAZSSR010000095.1 coordinate 3,581, forward strand.
GCATAAAACACCATTCTAATTCCTATCATTAAGAACATTTGTATTTGCGTAATATCATTAGTACTACGCGTTATTAATGAAGCAGTAGAAAATTTATCAAATTCATTATTTGAAAAGCTTTCTACCTTTTTAAAGACATCTTCTCGTAAATCTCTTGCAACTCCAGTAGCAATCCTCGCAGATAAAAAACCAACAGAAACTGTTGCCACTCCTGCAAGTAGAGCAACCAAAAGCATGAATACACCAATTTTTAAGATATATCCAGTCTGGCTTCCTCCTATATCAAAACCCAACTCATTATAAAAAGCTTTTGAAAGCATAATACCACTTTGCTTCAACATCATTGGATCAGTAGTAGCAGCCTTATCATGTGCTACTGTAATTGTAGCTTCTGGCAGAGTATTAAATATTGGCTGTAATTGATAAACCTCACTAATATCTACTGAACTAGCAGCCGTCTCATTTTCTGCTTGTTCATTTGATGATTTATCCATATCCAGATCCTGCACAACATTAACAAAAGTTAACGCAGCAATTCCAAATGCATTATTTAGAATTTCTTTTGTATTTTCATCCATCTCTTTTTTAATATAAATACTTTGACCTGCGTTAGGATATATACTCTTATATGTATTTCCATTTATATTTTTATCTGATGACAATACTAATTCATAGGACGATTCTACAATGTGTTTTTCACTGTCTACCATAAATGTAGTAATTAGGTCCATGCCCTCTTGACTGATAGCATCTGGTGCGGCCTCTTCTATACCACTTTGTTGAATTCCAACATTTACGATATCTGACATATAGTTTGGTAAGCTTAATTCACTCACAGCCTGAACAAATAATAATCCTACCACTAAAGTTAAGCCAATTAAAAATGGTTTTAAATATTTTGCTAGTTTAATCAAATAATCATCCCCTTTGTTAATTATCAGTCTATTTGTTTTTTTCTTTCTTATCTTCCTATAATGTTTCACTCTTTAAATCCTCAGATATATCTGCAAAAAGGTTAAACAATTCTATAAGCTGTTTTGTATTATCTTCTCCAAAACGAGATATAATTTCATTAAGTAAGCTACTAAAATGTTCCTTCAGAGACTTAACAAACTCTTGACCCTTTGGTGTAAGTGCAATTAAAATTTTACGGCGGTCATCAGTGTCTGTCGTGCGGATAATATATTCTTTTTTCTCGAGCGATCTCAAAACTTGGGAAACAGCTGGCTTTGTAATATATAAATTAGTTTGAATATCAGATACACACATACTCTTATCAGAAACAGATGAGTTCCTAGCAATTCCATTCATTACAATAATTTCACCCATACTAACACCAAGCTCAGGATGAAAAGACATGCCAACTTTTTTAAAACGAAATATAGAACGCACTAACTGTTCATTTAAGGTATTATCCATTTTATCCTCCGTCAATATAGTTAAGTACTTAACTATTTAGATTTGATTATTTTATACCTTTATTTTTTAAAATGCAATAGAGTAATTGAGATTTTTAATATGTATATTAAAATAAAAAGAGGACAAGCTTCTATAGCTTAACCCCCTGCTAACAATATCTTTAAATCTTATTTATTCAATTTCAATTTTATGTGTGCTATCTAATTTGTCTGATTTAGGAACCTTAATTTTAAGTATTCCATTATCTAACTTAGCACTGATATCTTCGGCGTTTGCATCTTTCAAATATATAGTGCGTTGCATAGAGCTGATACTTCTTTCTTTATGAATATAATTTTTCTTCTCTTCATCAATATTTTCAACTCGTTCTACTGATATTGATAACTTACCTTCATTTAATTCAATATTAATTTCTTCTTTTTTAATACCAGGTAGCTCTGCTTCAATACTATACTCTTTATCATCATCTCGTAAGTCTACCTTAAAAGTATCAAAAAATAAACTTCTTCTAGGTGCCCAATCATCAATAAAAAAGTCGTCAAGCATGTTGTGAAATCCATCAAAATCATTTTAATAATACTAAATAAGATATATTTGTCAATAAAATGTGATGTGAGAGTAAAGTTTCCACAATATTTTTAGATCTTGCAAATATAGTTTCAACCTCAAAATTCTAGAAATACACTATTCTCATACTAGAGTCAGAATATTAAGTAAGTTAATAATTTAAGTGACAGGCACCTGGTTGTTTATCACGATTTCTTATAACGTATTCGTATCTTCGACACTCTTGAGCTTACAGGCAAAGCCCACACCTTAGATAGCTCTTATCTTAGGTGTGGGCTTTGCCGTCTCGGTTAGCGAAAAAGATGTGTTGCTTGTGTAATCTATCAAACTTCTTTAGCTTTTCTTCTATGTA